>JANLQE010000263.1:0-2000 GCA_031367625.1 Bacteroidota bacterium | reverse complement strand
GATCTCCACTACTGCTATGATACAGCTTGGAAAAGTAAAAGGAAATAAGATGGTGGAAATGCAATTGTCCAACAGCAAACTATGCAACAGAGCCACTCATATGCTTATTCAGGAACTCGGCATCAGTAAAGAAGATGCACTAGTATTAATTCAACAACATAAGAGTGTAAAAAAAGCGATCAAAGCTTACCAGTCTCAAACAAATTCCTGAGCAATATTTATTTCAACCCAGATTTTGCAGTAGACAAATTTATGTCAGTCTGTCTTATATTTGATTATGAGTATGAAGCATGAATACAGCGATAATATGGTTACCGGTTGGGGTGGTATGAAAGAGATGAAGATGTTGATAGACAAGACCGGTATCAGTAAAAAATTACTTGAGTTGGGTTTACCTCAAGGCAAAAGCAACAATAGTATAGATTCAATAAGTATTATAGAAAGTTTTTGGGTGAGTATATGGATTGGTTGCTTCAGATTTAGCCACACTGCTGTGGTTCGTTTAGACGAAGTCCTGCGCCAGATTTTTGGTTGGAAACGGGTTGCATCTGGCACTACTTTTGGAAGGTTCTTCAAAAAGTTCACCCCTTCACTTAACCATAGTGTGTTTATAGAATTAAATAGTTGGTTCTTTGATCAGCTGCAATTTGACAATTATACATTGGATGTAGATAGCAGTGTAATCACCCGTTATGGAGAACAACAAGGAAGTAAGAGAGGGTATAATCCAGCCAAACGGGGTCGTAACAGCCATCATCCCCTGTTTGCTTTTGTAAACGATATCCGAATGGTAGCCAATTGCTGGAACCGCAGTGGCAATACAGGCAGCAGTAGCAATTGTATTCATTTTTTAGAAGAAACATTCGCCATTCTTACCAATAAAAAAGTAGGCTTATTTAGAGCGGACAGTGGTTTTTGCAGCGAAGCTATTATGATATTTATAGAAGATAAACAGATAGCTTATGTAATGTCTTGTAAGCTGTATGCCCGGCTACAAAGTACTATTTATGGTATTAAAAACTGGCAAGCAATGGGTATGGGTATTTGGATTACAGAAATAGAATTTAAGCAAGGCAATTGGAGTAAACCCAGGCGAATAGTTATTATTAAGCAGCAGGAAGAAGTACGTAAAAAGACAACAGGCAAAAAACTAACCAGCCTTTTTAAGTTGGAAGATATTGACAGAGATAAAGTGTTTAAAACCCGTTATCATGCTTTTGTTTGTAATCAAACATTGCCTGCTATCGAAATTTGGGAACAGTATAAACGTAGAGGCGATGCAGAAAACAGGATAAAAGAACTCAAGGAAGATTTTGGGGTTCAAGGATTTTGTATGGATGATTTTTGTGCAACAGAAACAGCCATGCGCTTTGTAATGATAGCCTATAATTTGATGAGTTTATTCCGTCAGGTAACGCTTCAAAAGCAGCCACAGCCTACGCTTTCCACATTAAGATTCAACTGCTTTGCAGTAGGCTCCTGGATAGAAAGCAATGTGCTTAAGATGTCTGTCCCGCTCAAAAGAAGGCAGTGGTATGACAGTCTTTTCTCTTTTATTGAAAACTCAAACCTGCCATTGAGTCTTACAGGATAATCCTACTGCAAAATCTGGGTTAAAAGAACATTTTTTACTGCTGTTGTTAATAGCCCCCCGTCGCCGCAGTCATCCGCTTGTACCGCCTTTAAAAAAGTGTGATGAAATAAATGCAAACAATCCTGCTTCACTACAAGCTATTCAAAAAATCAATGATACAATTAAACTATTTAAATGCTAATTGGCTCATCGTGTAACAATGCAACCTTTTGAATATTCCTGTTGTCACTTGTCAGTAAAACCTTTGTATGAAACACATCACCCTGCTGAGTTGTATGACCTGTTTAGGGGTGTTGGTATGCAGTTGCCAAAAAGACAATAACAGTGCACCAAAACAGAAGTTAATGTAAACAACACAAAAATTTAATGACCTTATTATCAGCCCTAATTTAATAACACGGACGGG
>JANLQE010000242.1:0-10123 GCA_031367625.1 Bacteroidota bacterium | reverse complement strand
TGGCGCACCCATTATCATGCACCCGGATCATATTCATACCACTATCCGTGGTAATGATTTATTTGAAGGAGTATTTGATGCTGATAATCCATTGCTGGTACAAAAGATTAAAGCAATCAATAATTAATAATAGCCACAAAGCCACTATAGGTTATTCCTTCGGGATAGTAAATAAATTTGAAGTATTTCTTTGGTGCCTTAGTGGCAAAAAATAATTTGCAAAGCAAAACGATTTCTCATTTTATCATTCGGTTAAGTTTTTATGAAATTATTAATTGCAGGTTCTGATAAAGTTTATGCCATTGAAAATTTCTATGTGAAATATTTACGGGAGATGGGTGTAGAAGTATATCATTTTGCGGCACAAAGTTTTTTTTATGATTACTACCAAAAAAACATTTTTAATAAACTGTTTTTCAGAGCGGGCTTATCCGGAATACTGAAAAAAATTAATGATCAGTTTAAAAATACTGTAGAAACATTTAAACCGGATATCATCTGGGTATTTAAAGGGATGGAACTGTTTCCGCAATCCCTGCAATGGGCAAAGGATAAAAAAATAAAACTGGTAAATTACAACCCTGACAGTCCATTTGTATTTTCCGGAAAAGGGAGCGGCAATGCAAACGTAGCCAACTCAATCTGCCTGTACGATCTTTTTCTTACTTACAACAGTGCCGATGCAAAAAAAATGAAAACCTTTCACCAGGTGGCTTCTGCAATCCTGCCCTTCGGGTTTAATATCACTGATGATCTGTATAATAAATGTGTTCAGCAAAAAGAAATTTACAGGGCTTGCTTTCTGGGTAATCCTGATACAAACAGGGCGCAATTTTTACAACAGCTTGCCGAAGAGGGAATTCAATTGGATGTATATGGCAATCACTGGGGCAAATTTTTAAAACATCCCAACATCCGGATTTACGCACCTGTATATGAAGACGGATTTTGGCAAACCCTTTACCGGTACAGGGTACAGCTAAATCTGATGCGCCTGCACAACCCGGATACGCACAACATGCGCAGTTTTGAAGTGCCGGGTGTTGGAGGCATACAATTGGCGCCTGCAACAACAGATCATAAAACATATTTTGAAGAAGGGAAAGAAATTTTCCTGTACTCCGATATAAACAATTGCAGGGTGCAGATAAAAAAAATACTGGCCATGACTGCAGAAGATGCAGCAGCAATCAGGTTGCAGGCAAGGCAGCGGTCCTTAGCATCGCATTACACTTATAAGGACAGGTCTGCCCAGGCATTGGTTCATTTAAATAAATTACTTGAATAAAATAGCCATTATACATTTCAGTCCATTGGAATTGTACCCGCCGGTGCAGAATTTTTTAAATTTAATTGCGGATCAGGGGGATAAAAAAAAGCTGTTGGTTTTTACAACTGCTGCCAATAATTCTCAATTGGATACTTTTCTATCTCCCGCTGCCCATATCAGTATCATTAGAATAGGGCGGTCGGGCGGCCAAATAGGATCATTGAAAAGATATTTTAATTATATGCACTTTTACAGTGTATGCCTGTTAAAACTGATTATCACAAGGCCTGAAAAAGTATTGTATTATGAAACCATTTCTTCTTATCCTGCTTACCTGTATAAAAAAATATTTAATACAAAGGCTCACATACTTGTTCATTATCATGAATACACAGCCCCCGGTGAATATGCATTGGGTATGAAGCTTACCAGGTATTTTCACCATTGCGAAAAATGGCTTTACCCAAAACTATCCTGGATATCTCACACCAATGAATACCGGATGAAAAAGTTTAAAGAAGATATATTTCCGGTGAAGGTTTGTAATGATCATATTGTACCTAATTATCCCCCGGCGGCCTGGCAGGCATCTTTTAAAACTACTATCATCATGCCTGTAAAAATTGTTTATGCAGGAGCACTGGGTATGGATACAATGTTTACAGCAACTTTTGCAAATTGGGTAATAGCACAAAAAGGAAAAGTATGCTGGGATATATATTCTTATAACATTACCCGTGAGGCAAAACGTTTTATAAAAGAACTTGCTACAGATTTTATTAACCTAAAGCCTGCAGTTAATTATAATGCGCTGCCAGAAATACTCAGCAAATATGATGTTGGCGTTATATTATACAATGGTCATATTCTTAATTATGTGTATAATCAACCAAACAAATTATTTGAATACCTTAGTTGTGGTTTGGATGTATGGTTTCCGGATGTAATGACAGGTTCTATGAGCCTTGTGACTGCACAAAGCTGGCCAAAAATTGTGGCTCTTGATTTTAGTGCATTTGAGAACTATCATCTGGAAGAACTTCTTAGCAGGGAAAATTGTGTACAAAAAAAATATTCCTTTTATTGCGAAATTGCTTTGAAAGAGATGTATAAAGAATTTATTTTACAAAAGTAAATAAGCAAAGCAATCAAATATTTAGCGCCTCAAAAAAATAACTATTGTATTCTCTTTTTAAAGTAAAATTCAATTGGCCTGTATTTGTGGTGGTGGTGGTCATTATCCGGCTGTTATTTCCAGGGATCAGTTGGTTATCTTATTGTGCGGTAATTATTGCTTTGCACCAGTTTGGTCTGTTGTTCAATTCTCTGGGTTCAATAGTTCCGGTAAGATATTTTATGGGTTCGTTTATGTGTTTGCAAATGTATATAGGGCCAGTATTCGCATACAACGGCCTGGATATATATCAGTATGGGTTTTACAAAATGCAGATACCGGAAACAGCTTATTTCACCTACGCACTTCCGGCAGTGGCATTTTTTATTGCGGGGCTTCATATTACCGCAGGTAAACTGAATGGGGAGCGTATCAATAGAGAAGCGATCGCCATTTTTGTTCAGCAGAATAAAATGCTGCCTTATTATTTTATAGGCATTGGCTTTGTTGGAAGTATCGTCGCTGATTTTTTTTCTTCCAGCCTGGGTTTTGTTTTTTACCTGTTAGGCAATTTTAAATATATCGGCCTTTTTATGATCATAATAGGGCATAAACAATTAAAGCCATTACCATTAACGGTGGTTTTAGCTTCCATTATTTCTTCTTCTTTGGGTGATGCCATGTTTGCCGATCTGATGACCTGGATATTGTTTATAGCTGCTGTATATGCCATAAAATTAAAGCCTTCGGTAGAATTGAAGGCCGCAGCTACTTTTGGCTTCATTTTATTAGCCGTTGTTATACAGCAATTAAAAGGAGAGTACCGTGCAGCCACCTGGAAAGGAGGCCAGCAGGGTAGCCTGCAGGTATTTTCAAATGTATATGAGGTAAATAAAAAGTCCAATTCCATATTCAGTTTTGAAAGCCTGGCACCAAGTAATATCCGCATCAACCAGGGATTTATTGTGACTAATATAATGAATACTGTTCCTGCCAAAGTTCCTTATGCCATGGGGGATGAGTTGCTTCAAATACTGGAAGCGGCTTTTTTACCCAGGATACTGGCACCCAATAAATTAAATGCCGGCGACCGAACGGTATTTATGAAATATTCAGGAATGCCTTTAGCAAAGGGAACTTCCATGGGGTTAAGTTCTTTAGGCGATGGTTATTTGAATTTCGGTATTTTAGGGGGATGTGTATTTATGTTTGTGTTGGGATATTTTTATAGTGAGGTGTTGAATGCATTTCAAAAGCATGGGAAAACTTACCCGGTACTTTTACTATTTACGGCGTTGGTGTTTTATTACCCCATCAGGCCCGACTGTGAGTTACAAACCATATTAGGCCACCTCGTAAAATCCTGTTTCCTCCTGTTCGCTATGATACAAATATGGAAAATTGATTTTAAAGTGCGCAGCAGCAGGCCAACCACAGCAGCGTATAAAGGAGAGTTGGAAAAAGGTTAAAAAGTTTAAAATGTTTAAAGTTTAAAACGTTTAAAGTTTAAAATGCAGCTTGCAATAATTTAAAGACTTTTATATAATTATTACCAAAATTAAATAAGCCTTTGACAGTTGAAAAAAGATTCAAATTTAAAAAACCTTAAACCTTAAACTTTAAACCTTAAACCTTAAAACCTTTCTGCCTCCCGTGACAACCATCTTCATCACTATTCCCTGGTTTCATCCTGCTTATAGAGCTGGTGGGCCGGTGCAATCCATTGCCAATATGGTTAATGAACTTGCGGAAGGTTATGAATTTTATATTTTTTGCGGCAATACCGATTTAAATAATATTTACCTGGAGAATATTAAAACAGGACAATGGATACCCTATAATGATCATACAAAAATTTGGTATTCGGTACCGTATAAACGCAGTGAAATTTTGCTGCAGCAAATGGAAAAAACCTGCCCGGATTTTGTATATATAACAGGGTTGTTTTCCTGGCATTTTAATATTGTGCCTTTGTTATTTGGAAAATTTACCTCAGCAATTGTTTCGGTAAGGGGAATGTTGCATCCTGGAGCGCTTGCACAAAAGAAAATTAAAAAGCAACTGTTTCTGCAATTATTTAAGCTTACCGGCAAGCATAAAAAACTGATTTTTCATGCAACCGATAAAATAGAAAAATTGCATATTGAAAATGTTTTTGGCCAGGAAAGGATGATAAGTGTTGCAGGTAATTTTCCAAGATTACTGCAACCTTCCTGTAAATTAACCAAACAGGCGGGGCTACTGAAATTATTGAGCCTGGCATTAATAAGCCCGATGAAAAATCACCTGTTGGTGTTGCAGGCCCTGGCAACCTGTACGGCAACTGTGCAATATGAGATATATGGCCCGGTAAAAGATATGGAATACTGGCAGCAATGCCTGCAGCAGATAAAAAAACTGCCTGCTAACATACACGTAAAATACCATGCTGATGTTACACCAGAGCAGGTAGTACAGGTGCTTCATCATTCGGAAGTTTTTATTTTACCCAGCAGAAGTGAAAATTTCGGACATGCTATTATAGAAGCTTTAAGTGCAGGCTTACCGGTTATTACCAGTGAGTACACCCCATGGAATAACTTAGCGGCGCAGCGTGCAGGCATAAACGTTAGTACCGGTGAAGGTGCTTTAGCTACAGCCATAAACCAGTTTGCAGAAATGAACGAAGCTACATTTGCACAATACCGTAATGGTGCAATTGCGTACGCTCATCATGCTATTGATATGGAAGCTGTTAAAAGCCAATACCGGCAAATGTTTGCAATTGCTGCAGGCATATAAATTATCCGGTAAATTGATTATATCAGTAATAACGCTGCCTGTATTTTTTTATTTATAAATCAATTAAGTAATAATATTCCGTATGTCTTTTCTTACAGATAAATTTTTTCTAAGGTTTATAGTCAAATTTCTTTTCACATTCGGGCTGCTTTATTTGGTCACACTTGCTGTAATAGGTTTGGCATCACCCGATGGCTATTATAGCCCCTTCGTGGATAAATATCTGGATTATATCAGTGGTATTAAAAACCTTTTGCTCTACAGTACAAAAGCTATCCTTTCAATTTTCGGTATAGCAACAAATATGGAACCTGATTATGCTATACGTGTTGTAAATGGCCGTGGGGTATGGATCGCAATGGATTGTGTGGGCTATGGAGTGTATAGTTTCTGGATAGCATATATAGTTGCCGGTACTATTACAATTAAAAAGAAAATGGGCTGGATACTGGGAGGATTGTTGCTGTTGTTTATTATAAATGATATACGCATCACCTTGTTTTTAGTGGCTATAAATAAAGGATGGCCTATGCCGCTCGGAATAAACCACCATACATGGTTTACCATATTTGCTTATGGGGCCATTTTTACAATGATGTATTTTTTTGAAAAAAATGTTAGAAAGAGTAGTTCCCAAAAAAAAGTATAGGATTCTAAAAACATTTTAACTGCTGCCAAAAAGCAGAATTAAATAAAATTTATAAATGATTATAGTTGGAATAAATGCTTATCATGCGGATGCATCAGCAGCTATTTTTGTAAATGGTATCATGATTGCCGCAATAGAAGAAGAGAGGTTTACCAGGGTAAAACATTGGGCAGGCTTCCCCAAACTGGCTATTGAATTTTGCCTGAAAGAAGCCGGTATTTCATATAATGAAGTTGATTTTTTTGCCATTGGAAGAGATCCTAAAGCCAGGATGTTTCAAAAGTTTTTGTATGTGGCTAAAAACCCTGGGGGCAGTTTTACAGCAATCAGGAACAGGCTGTACAACAGGCGTAAAGTTGCTTCTGTTGCAGAAGAACTGGCGATGATCTCCGGCCTGCCCGTAGAAAATTTTAATCACAAAGTTAAAAATATTGAACACCATAGAAGCCACCTGGCTTCTGCATTTTTTGCTTCGCCATTTAAAGATGCCGCATGCCTGTCCATTGATGGCTCCGGTGATTTCAGCACTACCATGACGGGCATAGGCAGCGGTAATAATATCAAGGTGCTTAAGTCAGTTAATTTTCCTCATTCCATCGGTATTTTTTATACCGCCTTTACGCAGTTGCTTGGTTATCCGCATTACGGTGATGAATACAAGCTGATGGGAATGGCGCCTTATGGAGAGCCAAAATATACAGATGCCCTGCATGATGTAATTCACTTAACGGATGACGGATTATTTAAACTTAACCTGGCTTATTTCCGCAAAGGAACTTCCGGTGTAATTACTTATGGAGATGATCATATCCCTGAAGTAGCGCCAATGTACAGTGCATACCTGATAAAAAAATTTGGCGCCCCAAGAACAAAAGAAGAACCCCTGAGCCAGTACCATAAAGACCTTGCTGCATCGGTACAAAAAATGACGGAAACAGTTATTTTTCATATACTGAATCACCTGCATAAAGTTACCGGCCTGGATAGTGTTTGTATTGCAGGCGGTGTGGCGCAAAACAGTGTTGCAAATGGAAAGATCACCCGGCATACGCCATTTAAAAATGTATATATCCCATCTGCTGGCCATGATGCCGGCATATCTATGGGGGCTGCATTATTTGTACAGCATCAGCAAAAACAATTAACACGGCAGGCTATTTATTCTGCGTACACCGGTAGCCGTTTTACCAATGAAATAATTAAAAAAACACTGGAAACTAAAGGCATCGCCTATACGCAGTTAAACGATGAAAAAATTTACGACAGGGTTACCGATTGTTTGATCAGTGGAGGTATCGTTGGCTGGATGAATGGGCGTTCGGAATTTGGCCCAAGGGCACTCGGTGCCAGATCTATCCTTGCTGATCCCCGCAGATCAGATGCAAAAGAAATATTAAACAGCAAAATAAAACGAAGAGAGAGTTTCCGGCCTTTCGCTCCATCTATTTTAATAGAATATGTGACTGAATATTTTGAGATTGATGAGCCGGTACCATTTATGGAAAAAGTATTTCCTGTAAAAGAAGAAAAGCAGGCAATCATTCCGGCGGTTACCCATGTAGATGGCACAGGAAGATTGCAGACCGTTGATAAAAATATATCACCCAAATATCATGCTTTGATAGAAGCGTTCAGAAAAAAAACCGGGGTACCCGTTTTACTCAATACATCATTCAACGAAAATGAACCCATCGTCAATAGCCCGGAAGAAGCACTGGCATGTTACCTGAGAACCGATATGGATATGTTGGTAATGGAAAATATTTTAATCAGCAGGAAAACATATTGATGATAGATAAAACGCTATTCTTTTTTATCTGTAATTCTAAGCCGTTTAAATAAAATAATATAGTAATTTAATTTGCAGTCTTAATTTCACCAAAGCTATTGAAAACAAAATACCGCATGAAAGTTTCTATAATTACTCCTACTTACAATTCTCAAAAATACCTGGAAGATTGCATCCAGTCTGTAATAAAGCAGGGGTATAAAAATATAGAGCATATTATTATTGATGGTAAATCGCAGGATGACACTATTAGTATAATAAAAAAATATGAACGGCATATTGCACAATGGGTTTCTGAAACAGACCGGGGAATGTATGATGCCATCAACAAGGGAATAAAAATGGCTACCGGCGATATTATCGGTATTCTCAACAGTGATGATATGCTCGGTTCAGAAGAGGTAATTACAGAAATTGTAAACGCATTTGAAACTAAAAAGGTTGGGGCCGTGTATGGTGACCTGAATTTTGTTGTTGCCGAAAACACCGAAAAGGTTTTCAGGATATGGAAGGGCAAACCCTATAAAAGGTCACGGTTTAAATTTGGGTGGATGCCTGCACATCCAACTTTTTATATTAAGAGATCATTGGTGGAAGAATTCGGCGGATACGAATCGCATTATTTTTCTGCCGCCGATTATGAATTTATGGCAAGGTATCTTTTTCATCACCGGGTAAGTGCTTATTATCTTCCAAAACTGATCGTAAAAATGAGGATGGGAGGGCAGAGCAATAAAAATATTTATCAGCGGCTCAGGGCCAACCGCAGGGATTATCTTGCCATGAAAAAAAATAAAATACCCTTCGCTTTTATTGTTTCTATATTAAAGCCGTTGAGTAAACTGCACCAGTTTTATAAAAAGGTTTAAACCCTTAAACCATGTTTAATTTTTTTAAAAAAAAATCTCCTCTTTTAAAGCTAAAACCTTTTCCCATCACTACCGATATGCATTCGCATATTCTTCCGGGGATAGATGATGGTTCGCCGGATGTAGAAACATCTATTGAATTAATAAAAGGCCTGCTGGCGTTGGGCATTACCAAATCCATTGCTACACCGCATATAATCGGTGATTTGTACCGCAATAATGCGGATACCATTTTTGCGGCGATGGAAAAATTACAGGCTGCACTGGATAAAGAAAATATTCAATTTGAACTGTCTGCAGCCGCTGAGTATATGCTGGATAATTATTTTTTTGAACTGCTGGATAATAAAACCGTGATGCTAACGGTAAAGGATAAACTTATTTTAACTGAGTTTTCGTATTCTGCTATCCCTTCCAACCCAGGGCAAATGGTTTTTAGTATTCTTACTGAAGGTTATACGCCTATTTTAGCCCACCCCGAGCGTTACGCTTACTATCATCCCGATTACAAACAATTTGATTACCTGAAAGATTTAGGATTTTTACTGCAGGTAAATTTATTATCACTCACAGGTTATTACGGAAAAGAAACAGCCAAAGCAGCCCGGTACATTATTAAAAATAACCTGGCTTCTTTTACGGCTACAGACCTTCACCACGAAAGACATTTAGCTGCACTGAGTGATGAAAAAAATAAAAAAATATTTGCTGAAGTTTTTGAAGGCGTTAAGTTGAATAATTTGCAGTTATAGTTTTGCCACAAAGGCAAGTCCATCGCTTTGCTGCCCTCCGGGCAAAAAATAAAGAAAGGATTTGAGTAATATTTTTCCGGCAAGGCGGTAAGAAAATAAGAGAAGGCCATAATCCTTTTGTAGCTTTATATTTTCAGCAAATGTTTTTGCATTAAAGAAATAGAAAGATTAAGAACCATGGGCAACCACTATAATTTTAAATAATAATCTTTCAGCAATGCAATAAATTCACTGCTGTATTGCCGCTCATTATTGTGAATGATTATTGCTGATTGCTGTAGAGTTTTTTCTTTTTTTGAGCAAAGCAACATGGTTCTGAAAGGCAGATGTTTTGATGTTTGCTGTACCAGTAATTTTTCAATGGTAAATAAACCTTGCCCTAAAGTTATTGTTTCAAAAAAGGCAGAGCGGTGATAAGGCAGCAATACCGCCGCCAGTCCATCTTCTGATAAATGCAGGGCAATGATTTTTATCAGCTCCTGTAAACTAAGGCTACCGGCATGTTTTGCCATATTTTTATTGGCATCAGCAGAGAGCAGATCATCTTCAAAAAAAGGCGGATTTACAATGATCAGTTCATATTTAGTTTGAACATTGTAGTGCAAAATATCTGCATTAAAAACACTTAGTCTGTCCTTCCATGGGGAAGCGTCAAAATTTTCTTTGGCCTGTACTGCGGCAGCAGATTGTATTTCTATGGCATCAATTGTGGCAGAGGTTTTTTGCGCCAGCATCAGGCTTAATAAACCTGTTCCTGTGCCGATATCCAGTATGTTTTTGGGCAATATTTTTTTGTGCTGCAGGCAGGCTGTTATCCATGCTCCAAACAAACAGGCATCTGTACAAACTTTCATTGCACATTTATCCTGATGAACAGTAAATTGTTTAAAAGAAAAGTA
>JANLQE010000225.1:0-3096 GCA_031367625.1 Bacteroidota bacterium | reverse complement strand
GCAACTGGTAGCCACATCAGCATTTATTCAACTGGAACCAACCGATAAAGTATCAGTAAAAAAAGTAAGGTACAGAACGGTGGGAGATATGACCTGTACAGCAGCCGTGGAATCCGAAGCTGCTAATATTGATGATATCATCAGCGAAATTATTATAACTAAAACCAGCGAACGTGGCGAAACAAGAATTGATGATAAAGTAAGCGAAGCAGCCATGGAAGACAGGAAAAAGAATGGATATTTTTAAGAAGTATTTAGTATAGAAGTATTTAGTATAGAGACCATGTGTAAAGAGTTTGCTAATTAATATTGAACTCCCCATACTACAAATAGTCTAAATACTAATTATTAAATTACTATATACTAAAAAGAAATACAAAATATATTAATCGTCTAAATACTAAATACTAAAATGGATTTATTAAGATTTATAACCGCAGGTAGTGTAGATGATGGCAAAAGCACGTTGATAGGGCGTTTGCTTTATGACAGTAAATCAATCATGATAGATCACCTGGAAGCGATTGAAAAACAAAGTAAGCATAAAGAAGACGGAGAGATAGACCTGGCCTTGCTTACAGATGGCCTGCGTGCAGAAAGGGAGCAGGGCATTACCATTGATGTGGCATATAAATATTTTTCTACTCCCAAAAGAAAGTTCATTATTGCCGATGCGCCGGGCCATATTCAATATACCCGTAACATGGTTACAGGTGCATCTAATGCAGAGCTGGCCATCGTTTTGATTGATGCAAGAAATGGAGTAGTAGAACAAACGCGGCGGCATTCCATCATTGTTTCTCTATTAAAAATACCGCATATTGTGGTGGCGGTAAATAAGATGGACCTGGTAGATAATGCGCAGGACGTATATAACAACATAGTGATAGATTACGCTGAAGTGGCTAAAACACTGGGGTTAAAAGACGTAATCTACTTACCCATCAGCGCAATTAATGGGGATAATATTGTAGAGAAGAGTGAAAAATTTCCATGGTACGATGGAGGATCTTTGTTGGATATTCTGGAAAACGTGCAGGTGCAGAACGATATTAATTTAACCGATGCAAGATTTCCTGTACAATATGTAATAAGGCCGCAGACAGATGATCTGCACGACTATCGTGGATATGCCGGAAAACTGATCAGCGGTATCTATAAAAAAGGCGATGCAGTAACTATACTTCCATCGGGCCTTCAAACAACTGTTAAGGCAATTGAAATTGCGGGTAAAGAAGTAGAGGAAGTATTTGCCCCGCAGGCGGCTGTAATTCATTTGCAGCATGATATTGATGTAAGCCGCGGAGATATCATTGTAAAAACAGACAATCAACCCAGGGTAGAAAACGAACTGGAAGTATTGATATGCTGGATGGATAGCAAGCCTTTGATCCCCGGTAATAAATACCTGTTGCAGGTAAACAGTAAAACGGTAAGAAGTGTTATTAAAAATATTGAATACAAACTTGATGTAAATTCACTGAAAAAAGAACCATCTCCTGAAAAAGTTGGATTGAATGATATTGTAAAAGCAACTGTTAAAACAGCTTCTCTCATTGCCTTTGACAGTTATGCTGCATTAAGAACAAGTGGTGGTGCCATTTTAATTGATGAAACAAGCAATGTAACCGTGGGGGCTTGTATGATACAATAGGCGAAAAGCATATTTTATAATTAATGAAAGAGATAAAGTAATGACAGAACAACATTTTATACAACAATTGTTTTTAAGAAATAGAAAAAGCCTTACATATTTTCCTGATAAAGAAACAGCAGAGCATTTTATAAACGATCTTTTCAATTTACTGTTTTCATCACATGAATCGAAATACGATAGCGAACAAAAATTAGCAAAGCAATACACCGAAATAAAAAATACTTTTTCTGCTTTATTGTTTGAGTTAATAAAAAACGAACCGGAAGTAAAAAAACATACGGAGCATTTGTTTTATGAGCTGCCGGAAATTTATGAAGCACTTTTATTAGATGCAGAAGCGGTGCTGAAATTTGATCCTGCAGCCCAGTCTATTGAAGAAGTATTGGTGGCTTATCCGGGATTTTATGCAACGGCCATTTATCGTATTGCACACCAGTTGCATGTACAGGGTATTAAAATTTTGCCCCGGCTCCTTGGCGAATATGCCCACAGCAAAACGGGTATAGATATTCATCCGGGTGCAGTAATAGGCAAGTCATTTTTTATTGATCATGGCACCGGTATTGTAATAGGCGAAACATCAGTAATTGGGGATGATGTAAAAATATACCAGGGGGTTACACTGGGCGCATTGAATGTGGCCAAAGCAGATGCCAGTATCAAGCGGCACCCGACCATCCAAAATAATGTGATCATATATTCCGGCGCAACCATACTGGGTGGCCAAACGGTAATAGGGCATTCAAGTGTAATTGGCGGAAATGTGTGGCTCACTTACAGCGTGCCGGCTCATTCAATTGTATATCATAAAAGCGAACTGAAAGTAAGGGACAATAAACCCTTGCCGGAGGGATTTAATTTTGTAATATAAACGGAGTAAATAGTTCAATGGTCAATAGGCAATAGGCAATAGGCAATAGGCAATGCTGAACAAAGAATTGAAGTTAGTAATCGTAAAAATAAAAAACTAATAAAATGAAAGCAAACAACATTTTACAAACAATTGGCAATACGCCGCATGTACGCATCAACAAATTATTTGGCAACGACCATGAAGTATGGATAAAGCTGGAAAAAAATAATCCGGGTGCAAGCATTAAAGACAGAATTGCCTTGGCAATGATTGAAGATGCAGAAGCAAAAGGGCTGCTGAATAAAGACAGTGTGATTATTGAGCCTACCAGTGGCAACACAGGCATTGGCCTGGCACTGGTAGCTGCAGTAAAAGGGTACAAAATTATTTTGGTTATGCCCGACAGTATGAGCGTGGAAAGAAGAAAATTAATGTCTTCTTATGGTGCCGAATTTATTTTGACCCCAAGAGAAAAAGGAATGAAAGGCTCAATAGATGCAGCCAATGAACTTGCAGCAGCTACGCCAAATTCCTGGGTGCCGCAGCAGTTTGATAACCCTGCAAACAGTGCTATTCATAGAACAAC
>JANLQE010000186.1:0-2005 GCA_031367625.1 Bacteroidota bacterium | reverse complement strand
GGTTTTTATTGCAAGCTCTACCAATTCTTTTACACTTAAATGATCATTGGGATACGGACCAAAATTAAAAGATTCAGAAAATTTTGATGGAGTATTATTTAATAAACCACCAAGTAATAAATATCCTCCCAATGGCTCTAACACATGCTGCCAGGGCCTTACCGAATTTGGATTTCGTACTTCAATACTTTTGTTGTGGCTTAAAGATTTTATAATATCGGGTATAATTCTATCCGTGCTAAAGTCGCCACCACCAATTACATTGCCTGCCCTTGCAGAAGCAATTGCTTTTTGATGAGAAGCGTAATTGTGAGGATTAAAAAAAGAATTTCTAAAAGAATTTACTACAATTTCTGTACAGGCTTTACTGGCGCTATAGGGATCATATCCTCCCAATGCATCAGTTTCTTTATACAAAATATCCTGCTCCTTATTTTCGTACACTTTATCCGTAGTAATAATTACAATCGTACATTTTTTTTCCATACTGGTTACTGCTTCCAGTAAATTAGCGGTACCAATGGCATTTACTTCAAAAGTTTCGGCAGGTATCAGGTAACTTCTTCTTACCAGGGGCTGGGCTGCCAGATGAAAAATATAATCTGGCTGAAAAGATAATATGGCTGCTTTTAGTTTTTCTTTATCCCGGATATCTGCAATAATACTTTCGCAAAAGGTAGCTGGTAAATAGTTATATAAGCATTCCTTATACTCCGGGGTAAGAGCATACCCTTTTACAGTTGCGCCCAACTGCTGCAACCAGGTAATAAGCCAGCTACCTTTAAACCCGGTATGGCCGGTAACAAACACTTTTTTTGCATCGTAAAAAGATGCTAATTGTTTTCTATCTACCACTTTTTCCATTTAGCCTGGCCTGTTTGCCAGAGATTTTCCAATTCAATTTTATCTCTTAAAGCATCCATGCATTTCCAAAATCCCTTATGCTGGTATGCCTGCAGTTGATTATCTCTGGTGAGTTTTTCCAAGGGCTCATTCTCCCACATCATATTTTCCATACCAGCATTAAGATAATTAAACACGGATGGTTTTAAAACAAAAAATCCGCCATTTATCCACTTAGTTTCGTCTTTTACTTTTTCCTGGAAGGAATCTACATTACCATCTTTACTAAGCTCCATACCGCCAAAACGTGCATCCAATTGTATTGCAGTAACAGTAGCGATTTTGTTATGTGCTTTGTGAAATGCCAGCAAATCAGTAAGGTTAATATCACAAACACCATCGCCATAAGTGAGCATAAAATCTTCGTTCCCAATATATTTTTGTACCGCTTTCAACCTGCCTGCTGTTTTGGTTTCAAGGCCTGTTTCTACAAGGGTTATTTTAAATTTTTCGCTGTTGCTGTTATGAAACTGCACATCGTTAGTTTCTAAATCAACCGTAAGATCTGCATTATGCAAAAAATAATTCATGAAATATTCTTTTATTACATACCCTTTATACCCAAGGCACAGAATAAATTCGTTAAAGCCATAGCTGCTGTAAATTTTCATGATATGCCACAAAATGGGTTTACCGCCAATCTCTACCATGGGTTTTGGCCGTGTATCTGTTTCTTCCGAAATGCGTGTACCCAAACCGCCTGCAAATATTACTACCTTCATGAATTAAATAATTTTTAAACTGAATATCAATAATTTCGCAAAAATAGTTGATAAATTGTTCCCATCCATATAGAACTACATGTCCACAATAAGAAAAAAAAGTTTAACGGCTACTATCTGGATCTATGCAGGTTTTTTAATTGGCGCCATCAACACTTATTTCTTTACGCACAAAAGCTGGTTTAGCACAGATCAGTATGGCCTTACCCGTGTAATGCTGGAGATTAGCCAGTTGATGTTTGCTTTCTCTACTCTGGGTGTAACCTCTTACTTATATAAATTTTTTCCGTATTACGAAGACAACCTGGAGCCGAAAAAAAATGACTTACTCTCTGTAGCTTTCCTGGTATCACTTGCAGGTTTTATTATTACCTGCCTGG
>JANLQE010000149.1:0-2071 GCA_031367625.1 Bacteroidota bacterium | reverse complement strand
ACAGGCATTATTGGCGCATTAAAATGCAAAGTAAATTTTAAAAATGTGTATGCAACTGTATAAAATAAATGACAGGGTAGTGATGATAAAATGATATAGGGAAAGCAGTGTGAGTATATTTTTGATAATAAAGAAGGCTACTCATTTTGAGTAGCCTTCTTTATTAAAGTACTTATTATTTATCTCACACCATGCATCATTTTTTTTAGTAATGGAGTTAAAAGAAATAGTAATATGGCTGCCAGTCCGCACAATATCACAAACACCATAAAAAATTCGTAAAGGTTATGAATAGTAAAGCCTGAAAAAGTTGGATTGAAAGCACTTATCTTTTTATCAGTAAGTAGCTTTATCTGTTCTGCTGTTGGAATTATTCTTTTATCTAAAACACCTTGCAGATCAATCCCCATTTTTGTAGCCTCGGTAAATTGTTCACCGGTAGCTGGTAAAATTGATCCTAATGTACCTGCAAGCGCATACCCGGACGCGTTTGATAAAAAGAATACGCCATATAATAAAGATGAAAATCTTTTAGGAGAAAGTTTGCCTACTAATGAAAGTCCAATGGGGGATAAACATAATTCCCCAAAAGTTTGTATCAGGTAAAGTAATATTAACCACTTAACAGCAAGCAAACCGCTGTTGCCTAAATCCTTAACATTGTTTGCAATAATAAAATAACTTAATGCTATTAAGGCCAGACCTACTGCCTGCTTAACAGGTGAAATGGGTTCTTTACCTTTTGCTCTCAGTTTATCCCACAAAATGCTGAAAGGAATAGCAAATGCTACCACAAAAATGCCATTAAAAATTTGTACCATTGATGGAGGCATTTGCCAACCAAAAAAATTTCTGTCTGTTTGGTTATCCGCAATAAATGTTAACGAAGAACCAGCCTGTTCAAAAGCTGCCCAAAAGAAAATAATGAAAAATGAAACGATATAAATTACTAATATCCTATCCCGTTCAATTTTTGTAATTGACCCATCAGAAATGATCAATCCTGCAAGTGTAAGGCCACTTGCGTATATGATAGAATAGATCACATTTTGCCCAAAAACATAATGAAAAATTAAGCCTAATCCAATAAAAGAAATAACAGAAATTATTAAAGCTTTTGTAGAAAAAGTTGCTTTTTGAGATTCACCTTCTTCGTAATCTTCCGAAGCATTTTTTGAGGGTAAGCCACCAATTGGCCTACCTTCAGGCGTTCTGACATATTTGTCCTTCAGCAGAAAAAATGTGGTGGTTCCAATTAGCATTGCAATAGATGCGGCTAAATATCCCCATTTAAAAGCATGAATATTTCTTACCCCGCTTTTATCAACAACGTCACCAATTAAAGGGCATATTAACTGGCCTAAAAAAGCCCCAAGATTTATTCCCATATAAAATATAGTAAAGGCCGTATCAAGTTTATTTTTTTCTTCTTTAGGATATAAACTGCTAACCATACTTGATATATTAGGCTTAAAAAAGCCATTACCAAAAATGATGATGCCTAATGCTACGTATAATATTGTTCTGGCTAATTCCAGGTTGGAACTAAATATGCTGGCACTAAAAAACAGCAGCATTTGCCCCGTAGCCATCAATAAGCCTCCCATGATAATACATAATCTGTTGCCTAAAAATCTGTCTGCAATAAAACCACCTAACATTGGAGTTAAATAACACAACCCTAAAAAACCACCATAGATTATAGATGATTGTTCTTTACTCATCATTAAGGCGTTAACGATAAAGAGAGTCAATATCGTTCTCATGCCATAGAAATTGAAGCGCTCCCACATCTCGGTTCCAAACAATACCCACAGGCCTTTTGGATGTTTTTGTTTTGCTGGCTGTTCAATCATAGTAAATGTTTTAATTTGCTTAAAGGATTTTATTTTTTGATTACCCAAAATAGGGAAAATCTTTTTAGTATGGCTAAATCTACAATTCAATTTTTAGAAATAACGTTAAGGGACACTCAAAAAACTTACTGTTTGTATAATAATTAAGATTATATCTTTGGTACAATACAAATTCAACAACATAATTTATCACCCTTGATACATTTTTTCTTATG
>JANLQE010000128.1:0-4713 GCA_031367625.1 Bacteroidota bacterium | reverse complement strand
CAGAAAAACTAATTGGAATTTTGCCTGGGAATTTCCTTATTTCCGGCTTTAAAATAAATGAGGTAGCTGCCAATAATATTTCCTATAACATTAATTACAACCCTGTTATTAAAATTAGTTTTTCTGCACCTGTTGATCATTCAACACTAAATAATAATATTATTTTTTCACCTGCAATACCATTTACAACTTCTTATTTAAATAATGATAGTGTTTTAGTTGTTCAACCATCTGCTTTATTGCTTCCGATAAAAGGGTACAATCTTATTATTTCGCAAGGGCTAAAATCTCAGCAAAACCAACCCTTAATCGCAACCGGAATGCTGAATTTCATTACACAGATAGATTCTACCGATAAATTTCCATTACTCTCAGATAATGCTTTACTTGATAAAATACAACAACAGACTTTTAAATATTTCTGGGATTTTGGCCATCCTGTTTCCGGCATGGCAAGGGAACGCAACAGCAGTGGCGAAACCGTTACTACCGGTGGTACCGGCTTTGGCATTATGGCCATTGTAACCGCTGTGAACAGGGGTTTTATCACCAGAACAGAGGGTCGGGACAGGGTACTGAAGATCACAAATTTTCTTACAACAAACTGCACAAGGTATCATGGTGCTTTTGCCCATTGGGTAAATGGAACAAGCGGTGCAACAATTCCTTTTAGTGCTAACGATAATGGCGGAGACCTGGTAGAAACTTCCCTGCTGATGCAGGGGCTTATCACTGCAAGGCAGTATTTTTCTATGGCAGATGTTACAGAAACTGATCTTAGAAATAAAATAAATGCGCTTTGGTATGGCGTAGAGTGGAACTGGTACCGGCAAAATAATCAAAACGTTTTGTATTGGCATTGGAGCCCCGATAAAGCCTTTATAATAAACCAGCAGATAAGCGGCTGGGATGAAGCAATGATTGTGTATGTGTTGGCAGCATCGGATACAGTAACCGCTAACAGAATACCAAAAATTGTTTATGATAATGGTTGGGCCCGTAATGGCGCCATAAAGAACAACGGCGTATTCTTCGGCTATCAATTGCCGTTAGGGCCCGATCAGGGTGGCCCGCTCTTCTTTGCCCACTATTCTTTTCTGGGCATTAACCCAAACGGATTGAATGATGCTTATGCGAATTATACCACGCAGGTTACCAACCACACAAAAATAAATTATGAGTATTGCAAAGCAAATCCAAAAAACTGGTATGGCTACAGCAATCTTTGCTGGGGGCTTACTGCCAGTGATGTACCCAATGGATATAATGCCAATGCGCCCGGTGCAAATGATATAGGCGTAATAACACCAACTGCTGCTATCTCTTCAATGCCATACACACCAACAGAGTCCATGAATGCATTGAAATTTTTCTATTATAAATTAGGCGATAAAATGTGGGGCGAATATGGTTTTTATGATGCCTTTAAATTAAGTGATCCCTGGTTTGCCACTTCTACATTGGCAATAGACCAGGGGCCTATAATTGTAATGATAGAAAATTACCGCAGTAGTTTATTGTGGAATTTATTTACCGGAGCGCCCGAAATAAAAGCCGGTATGAAATCATTAGGCTTTACCGCATCATACCTTCCTTAAAATAATAAAATAAATATTTTTGATGTAAAATATAAATATATGTTGAAACCTTTCACATGCTCGAGATTCGCCCCTCTACTTTGGAGAGGGGTTGGGGTGAGGTATTTAACGCTTATTTTATCCTGTTCTATTGTAGTGGTAAGTTGTACCGCACAGGTAAAAACCAAGCCTTTAGTAAGGCAGGGCAACCTTAGTGACAGTGCCTTATTAGATGTAGTGCAAAAACAAACTTTTAAATATTTCTGGAACTTTGCACACCCGGTAAGCGCCATGGCGAGGGAGCGTAGTAACGAAGCTTATGGCTATGGCAACGAAGTAGTAACTACCGGCGGTACGGGTTTTGGGGTGATGGCAATTATTGCAGCTACAGAACGTAAATGGATAAGCAGGGATACTGCTGCAAAGTTTATGGTGAGGATGGTTAATTTTTTATTGAAGGCTGATAGTTACCACGGTGTTTTTCCGCACTGGTTAAATGGCAGTACAGGCAAAACAATTCCTTTCAGCCGCAAAGATGATGGGGCAGATTTGGTAGAAACTTCTTACCTGTTCCAGGGATTATTATGCGCCAGGCAATATTTTAATAATACTAATAACAGAACAGAAAATGAATTAAGAAACAAGATACAATGGCTTTGGGAAGGGATAGAATGGAACTGGTTTACAAAAGGCGGCGAAGAAGTACTGTACTGGCACTGGAGCCCCAACAACGGCTGGGCTATGAACTTTCCCATCAGGGGTTTCAATGAATGCCTTATCACTTATGTATTGGCAGCAAGCGCAGAAAAATATCCCGTAGCAAGTGCGGTGTACCACAGGGGCTGGACACAAAGTAATTTTTTTAAAAACGGGAAAACATTCTACGGGTACAGTTTACCGTTAGGTTTCGATTATGGTGGCCCTTTGTTTTTTTCGCAATACTCATTTTTAGGGTTAGACCCTCATGGTTTGAAAGATGAATATGCAGATTACTGGGAGCAGAATCAGCATCATACCTTCATCAATTATGCGTACTGTATAGACAATCCACATGAATTTAAAGGCTATGGTGCTAACTGCTGGGGATTAACCGCAGGGGATACTTACGATGGTTACAATGCCTATTCGCCCACAAATGATGGCGGAACAATTGCACCCACAGCAGCGTTATCAGCTTTTCCCTACGCACCCGATAAATCAATGAAAGCGTTGAAGCATTTTTACTATGATCTGGGCGATAAAATATGGAGTGAGTATGGTTTTGTTGATGGTTTTAATGAAACAAAAAACTGGTATGCTTCATCGCACCTGGCAATAGACCAAGGGCCTATTATTGTGATGATAGAAAATTACCGCAGCGGTTTATTGTGGAAATTATTTATGAGTTGCCCGGAGGTACAGAGCGGATTAAAGAAATTAGATTTCTCCACTCCTTACATAAAAAAAATAATCAATGATTAAACGGCTTTTATTTACTGCAATTTTTTTGCTCAGCATATTTTATACTTATGCGCAGCAAACAACCTATTGCAATCCCATCAACATTGACTATGGCTACACGCCAATTCCAAATTTTGCAGAATGGGGCAAACACCGGGCTACAGCCGATCCTGTAATTGTAAACTACAAAGGCGATTATTATTTATTCAGCACCAACCAATGGGGCTATTGGTGGAGTAATGATATGCTGAACTGGAAATTTATATCAAAGAAATTCCTGCGTCCATGGAACCAAGGTTATGATGAATTGTGTGCTCCGGCAGTTGGTATTATTGGCGATACGATGATAGTGTTTGGCTCTACCTATACAGATAAATTTACTATCTGGATGAGTACCAATCCAAAAGCAAATGAATGGAAGCCTTTAGTAGATTCTTTTGCAACCGGCGGATGGGATCCTGCATTTTTTACTGATGATGATGGCAGGCTTTATATGTACAATGGCAGCAGTAATAAATATCCTGTATATGGTGTAGAGCTTGACAGAAAAACAATGCAGCCGTTAGGTACCAGAAAAGAAATGTACCTGCTGGAAGAATGGCGATATGGCTGGCAGCGTTTTGGCGAGTACATGGATGATACATTTCTTGACCCTTTTATTGAAGGCTCGTGGATGACAAAACACAACGGTAAATATTATTTTCAATATGGGGCACCAGGTACAGAGTTTAGTGGATACGCTGATGGTGTAATAGTTGGCACAACGCCATTAGGGCCGTTTACGCCACAATCTGATCCCTTAAGTTTTAAGCCCGGCGGGTTTGCAAGGGGTGCAGGGCATGGCTCTACCTTTATGGATAAGTATAAAAATTACTGGCATGTTTCTACCTTAGCAATTTCTGTAAAAAATAATTTTGAAAGAAGGCTTGGGATATGGCCTGCTGGTTTTGATAAAGATGATGTGATGTATTGCAATACTTCTTTTGGAGATTACCCGCATAAACTCCCGGCACTCTCTGTAGAACAAGGAAGCACAAAAGAAAAATTATCAAACCATCAGCCCTCAAATTATTCTCCTGATTTTTCCTTCCCTTCGGGAGATGGAGGTTTTACCGGATGGATGTTATTAAATTATAAAAAAACCGTAATGGTTTCCTCTACCCTGGCTGCCTGCAATGCAAATAATGCAGTGGATGAAAGTATAAAAACATACTGGAGTGCCAGTACCGGTAATGCCGGTGAATGGATACAAACAGATTTAGGAAATGTATCTGCAGTAAATGCAGTGCAAATAAATTATGCCGATCAGGATGCTGAATTTTTAGGTAAGCAAACAAATATTTATCATCAATATAAATTGTATTTTTCTGTTGATGGAAAAAAATGGAATATGCTGATGGATAAAAGCAATAACAAAACGGATGTGCCTCATGACTATATTGAATTACAGAAACCTGTTATGGCCAGGTATATAAAATTGCAAAATGTACATGTACCTACCGGTAAATTTGCCATCAGCGGCCTGCGGGTATTTGGTAAAGGCCCCGGCGAAAAACCCGGTATGGTAAAGCAATTGGTTGTACTGCGTACGGAAAAGGATAAACGCAGTGCCTGGATAAAATGGAGCCCTGATGAAAATGCATGGGCCTGGAATATTTATTATGATACCGCCCCGGATAAATTATATAATTGCATC
>JANLQE010000101.1:0-3396 GCA_031367625.1 Bacteroidota bacterium | reverse complement strand
CATGGGCGCAGAAGTAATCTTTATACAGATTATACCTTTGCCGTAAAAGATGGCGACAAATTAGTAAGCTTTGCAAAAGCTTATAGTGGATTAACCGATAAAGAATTTGCACAGGTAGATGCATTTGTAAAAAGAAATTCTATTGAAAAGTTCGGACCGGTACGCACCGTAAAACCAGAGCTGGTTTTTGAACTTGCCTTTGAAGGAATTGCAGCAAGCAACCGTCATAAATCCGGCATAGCTTTGCGTTTCCTCAGGATAAACCGGTGGCGGAAAGATAAAAAACCAGATGAGATAAATACAATAGAAGACCTGAAAGAAATTCTAAATAATTATAACAGTCAATACAGCAACAAACCTGCCTTACGGTGAGGCAGAGCCACATAAAAAAATGAAGCAGGAAAAAAATAAATTGATTTCTACACCCGGTTATAAAGTAATAAAAGCGTGGCTCGCTTCTAAAAAAAGGAAACCTTTTTTATTTCAGCAGCAAACCTGGGAAGAAATAATAGCGGGCAATTCCGGCCTGGTAAATGCTCCTACCGGTTATGGTAAAACGTACAGTGTTTTTCTTGGTGCGCTTATACAATTTATCAACGATCATCCAAAAGATTTTCTGGCAAAAAAAAATAATGGCTTACAGCTTTTATGGATAACTCCTTTGCGTGCGCTGGCAAAAGATATTGGCCGGGCTATGGAAGAAGTAGTAACAGAACTTGGGCTTCCATGGCGGATAGGTATGCGCAATGGCGATACGCCGGTGAGCGAAAGACAAAAGCAAAAACTCAAAATGCCTGAGGTATTAATCATTACGCCGGAAAGTCTGCATTTATTATTAGCACAAAAAAACTATCAGGACATTTTTAAACACTTAAACATAATTGCCGTAGATGAGTGGCACGAATTATTGGGCAGCAAAAGAGGCGTGCAGGTAGAGTTGGCAATTTCCCGGCTGGTAAATTTACAGAGAGAGCCAGAGGTAAAGAGTCAAAAGTCAGAACGACCTGTTGCAAATTCCCAATTACAAATTCCCGGCTTAAATAACCAACATCCTTCTATCTGGGGTATTTCAGCCACCATCGGAAACCTGGAAGAAGCAAAAGATGTTTTACTATCCTCCCTGCAAAAAAAAGGGATCATTATAAAAGCATCTATCCATAAAAAAATAGAAATAGAATCGGTAATACCAGATGAGATAGAAAAATATCCCTGGGCCGGGCACCTGGGTATAAAACTGGCGCAAAAAATATTACCGGTAATTGAACAGAATAAAACCACTCTGATTTTTATAAACACCCGTGGCATGAGTGAGATATGGTATCAGCAATTATTAACCGTTTCACCAGCGCTTGCAGGCGTGCTGGCACTGCATCATGGCAGCATTGAAAGAGAACTCAGAACCTGGGTGGAAGAAGCGCTGCATGCCGGCACATTAAAAGCCGTGGTATGCACTTCCAGCCTGGATTTAGGCGTAGATTTTCGCCCGGTAGAAACGGTAGTACAGGTAGGCTCGCCAAAAGGAGTAGCCAGGTTTTTACAGCGGGCGGGCCGCAGCGGTCATCAACCGGATGCCGTAAGTAAAATTTATTTTTTGCCTACGCATTCGCTGGAATTATTAGAAGCTGCTGCATTGAAAGAAGCTATTGCTGAATCATTTATTGAAAGCAGGCAACCCTTACTGTTATGCTTTGATGTGCTGATGCAATATATGTGTACGCTGGCAGTATCTGATGGCTTTTACCCCGATGAAATCTTTAAAGAAATAAAATCAACTTTCTGTTTCAGGGAAATTTTAGCAGAAGAATGGCAGCAATTGCTGCAGTTTATCACCGCCGGTGGCATTGCATTAAATCAATATGATGATTTTAAAAAAGTAGAAATTATTGATGGCCTTTATAAAATAACCAACCGCAGAATAGCCATGCGGCATCGTATGCATATAGGCACCATTGTAAGCGATGCCATGATAAAAGTAAAATTTTTTAGTGGCGGGTTTATTGGTGTTATAGAAGAATGGTTTATCAGCCGCCTTAATGCCGGCGATGTTTTTACCCTGGCCGGCCGCAACCTGGAATTTATTATGATAAAAGAAATGACGGTACTGGTAAAGAAAAGTAATGCTAAAAAATCAATTGTGCCAAGCTGGATGGGTGGCAGGCTGCCATTGAGTGCCAACCTTGGCCAGATGCTTCGCAGAAAATTAAATGAAGCAGCAGATCATGAAAATTTTCCCAAACAGGAAAAAGAACTCGCTGCTTTAAAACCGTTATTCGATCTGCAAAAAGAATTATCTGCCGTACCTAAAGAAAATGAATTACTTATAGAACATATCGAAACCAAGGATGGTTTTCATTTATTTGTTTATCCTTTTGAAGGGCGCCTGGTGCATGAGGCCATGGCCGCATTGCTGGCTTACCGCATCAGCCGGATAACCCCTATTACTTTTTCTTTTGCCATGAATGATTATGGGTTTGAATTACTAAGCGACCAGCCTATACCGTTAGATGACAGCAATGTGTATGAATTATTTTCTGAAGAAAATTTATTTACAGATATACAAAAAAGTGTAAACGCATCGGAAATGGCCCGGCGCAAATTCCGGGATATTGCTGTTATTGGTGGACTTATTTTTCAGGGTATGCCCGGCGAAAAAGTGAAACAAAAACATTTACAATCTTCTGCCTCTTTATTGTTTAATGTGTTTGCAGAGTACGAACCCAACAACCTTTTGCTACGCCAGGCTTACAACGAAGTAATGTACCAGCAAATGGATGAAGTGCGCCTGCGCAATATGTTACAGCGCATTCAGCAAAGCAAAATCATTATTACCGTGCCCGAAAAATTAACGCCTTTTTGTTTCCCCATAAAAGTTGACAGCATGAGAGAGAATCTTACCTCCGAAAAATTGGAAGACAGGGTAAGAAGAATGCAGCAGCAACTCTCCAGGTAAATTTTTTTAATAGTTTTGGGGCTCCCATCATTTTATCCACGGGCAGCGGCGTTCCGGCTACCTGCTGCTAACTCAATCGCCGGCATAGTGTGTCAACATGCGAATTTATAAAATATTTTTTGTTTTGTATCTGCCGTTGGTCGAGACCAGACGGCGGCGAAGACCTAAGCGGAACACCAACGGAGGCGGGAAACCCGTATTCATGTTTAAGATGAATACGGGTTTTTTGTTAGGTTATCTAATCAACACAACGGTACCATTTTTCATTACCTCAACCTCTCCCTCCAATTTATAATTACAAAACCATACATAACCATTTATATTGCCTATTTCTCCTTGTAATTTTCCATCCCATCCTTTATTAATATCTGTAGTTTCAAATACCATGTGCCCATAACGGTTGTAAATAATAAATTTATATTTTATTAAGTTTCCAAAAATGAATG
>JANLQE010000074.1:0-7452 GCA_031367625.1 Bacteroidota bacterium | reverse complement strand
AGCAGATGTTTTAACTGATCAGGTTAACAAACAAATCCCGCCGGCATTAAGCTGTATGTTTTTTAATACGATTATAGAGTTAGGCTAAGGAGTTTTTCGTGGGATTGTGACCGTAATACTTATTAGTTACGAAGAATGTTTTTGCATGGTTTTAACATTATAAAAAAAAGTTAATTCTCTACAGACTAATTTTACCTTTAAAATGGAATTTTAATGATAATTTGTAAAAAATAAGGATAAATAAATGGCAAATGATATTAAATGCCCCAACTGCGGGCATGTGTTTGATGTAGAAAATGTATTGGCAGCAGATATAGAACAAAAGTTTCAGCAGCAATACCAGGAGAAATTAAAAGAATCTTTAGTAAAAGTAGAGGAAGACAAAAAAAAACTGGAAACAGAGCAATTGCTATTTGAAGAAAAAAAGAAACAGGAGAACGAACTTTTTGCCCAGAAACTACAGAAAGAAAAACAAAAAATGGAGGTTGAGCTACAGGAGCAGTTGAGAAAAAGCATAACATCTGACTATGAGAATAAAGTTAAAATGCTGGAAAGTAACAATGCCGATACACAGGAAAAATTGAAGGAAGCCAGGAAAAAAGAACTGGAATTTTTACAAAAAGAACAAGAATTAAAAAATAAAGAAGAGTATCTGGAAATAACGCTTCAAAAGAAATTACAGGAAGAAAGAATTACTATTTCGGAACAGGTAAGAACGCAGGAAGCAGAAAAAAATTCTTTAAAAGAAACCGACTTCCAGTTAAAACTTAAAGAAAAAGAACATCAATTAGAAGAACAGAAAAAGTTGATTGATGAAATGAAACGCAGGGCAGAGCAGAGTTCTATGCAGCGGCAGGGAGAAGTACAGGAATTGCTGCTTGAAGAAATATTAAAAGAAACTTTTCCCTTTGATGTGATTGAAGAAGTAGGCAAAGGCGTGGAGGGTGCAGATTGCATACAGGTTGTACGCAACAGCAGTGGTGTAGAATGCGGCAAAATAATATATGAAAGTAAACGTACCAAAACCTGGAACCATAGCTGGGTAGATAAATTAAAAACAGATATGCGGAGCCGGGGTGCAGATATTGCCATTTTAGTTACCCAGTCTTTTCCAAAAGATATGGAGCGTTTTGGGGAACGGGATGGTATTTGGGTATGCAATTTTACAGAAGTCCGTAGTGTTTCGCATTTACTGCGGGCAAGCATTCTAAAAATATATGAGATACAAAAAAGAGAAGAAAATAAAGGCGATAAAATGCAGCTTTTGTATAATTATCTTACCGGTAACGAATTTAAAGGGCAGGTAGAAGCAATAGTTGAAGGTTTTATGGCCATGAAACAGGGAATAATGAAAGAGCGTATTCAAATGGAAAAAATGTGGAAAGAGAGAGAAAAGCAATTAGAAAAAGTATTGATAAGCACCAGCGGTATGTACGGTTCTGTAAAAGGCATTGCAGGGGCATCAATCGGAGATATTCCATTACTTGATGGAAACGATATCACCAATGAAATAGATTACTGATCAGCTAACCACCCACACCAAACTATTGCCATTAAAAATTAATCCATTTGCGGTTAAGGAAATACTTTCATTTTTTAAAACCTGGCAACTGGCGGTAAAAAAATTATTGTGTCTTTCTATTTCATTTATTTTAAGGTGTTTTTTAAAATCAACACCACCTGCACCCTGCCATTTAAATAATGCTTCCTTTATGCTCCACCCGATTGTGAGGGATTGATGGAATTCTACCCCCGGCATTGCTAAAAGCTGCAGTTCGCCATCATTTAAAAATTTATGTTTTATGCGGTCAATTTTTTGTTGCGGAATTTCTATATCTATCCCCACCCTGTTGGCCGTACTGGCAATAACGGCGGCATAATCGCCACAATGGCTAATAGAAAAATGGTAAGCTTCATCCGCCAAAAATGGTTTTCTGGTATCAGCAATTTTTATAAGCTCCAGCGGAAAATGGGTAAACAATTCTTTTAGCATATACCGCCCCGCCAGGTGCTGCAGCCGCTTATGCGGATGCGTTATTTCTTTTTGCAGCATTACTTTCTGCATAAAAAAATCTTCCCCTTCGGTAATATGCCACACACCCAGTTTTGTGGAAAGGTTAATATTTTGTTGATAAACCAGGGGCATAGTTCAATAACAGATTTGAGATTGTTGATTTCAAAATATAGATTTGCTTTTAAACAGATTTTGGTCATTAAAGGTATGCAGTAAAAGTGAGCCAACGATTTCACCGGGGGTTTGCATGATACAACGATGTTCGCACCGGCACTGCTGCCCGTCAACAAAAAACAGAAATGATATTAAGTGATAAACGCATTTTAGAAGAAATTGAAAAAGGCACCATTAAAATTGTGCCATACAACCGGGAATGCCTGGGTAGCAACAGTTACGATGTGCATCTGGGTAAAACGCTTGCCACTTATGAACATGCAGAATTAGACGCAAAAAAACACAACACTATCAAACATTTTGAAATACCAGACGATGGTATTTTATTATTGCCGCACCTGTTTTACCTGGGCGTAACAGAAGAATATACAGAAACACATGCGCATGTCCCTTTTTTAGAAGGCAAATCTTCTACAGGCCGCCTTGGCATTGATATACACGCTACCGCCGGAAAAGGAGATGTAGGTTTTTGTGGCAACTGGACGCTGGAAATATCAGTAAAACAACCGGTAAGGGTTTACAAAGGAATGCCTATTGGCCAGCTTATTTATTTTCCGGTAGAGGGAGAAATACTGGTAAAATACAATGAAAAGAAAAATGCAAAATACAACGGCCAGCCCAATATGCCCGTGGAAAGCATGATGTGGAAAAATAGTTTTTAAAAATATTTGTTTAAAATATTTTGGGGAACAGGCATTTGTTTCTGTAGTATCATTACAGGAGTTTATCCGCAATTCTGCCTTCCGCCAAAAAGTAAAGTCTCTGCTTAATTAAATCAGCTTTTCGTTGGTCGCCCGCTGAAATAAATCAGCATTTAATCTTACCTTACACAAGCAATATATTTTATCCGGCAAATTAGTTATACCTATGAACTGATATTATTTAAATTAAAATAAATAAATGCCACAAAATTATTCAGGAGAAAAATGGAAAGCGCTTGTATTTGATTTTGATTATACAAACAACTGCAGATTTGAGGTTTCAAATTTGGGAAGGGTGCGGAGTTTTAATAAAATTGCTGATGGCAATATACTAAAAGGCTCTTCTATAAACGGTTACAAAATTATAAGGTTAAAATTTTATAAACCAAGGGATGAAAAAGTTGCCCAAAGACTGGCCTACTTACAACAGCAGGTATTTAAACTGCAGAAAAAATTAAATGAATCAAAAAAATATTTTAACGGTCTGCAAAAGAAAAACGCAGAGTATTACGATTATAAAAAACAGATTGAAGAAACAGATCCGCTTTTGCAAAAGCTAAAAAAAGATTTAAGTAAAAAATATGCAGCAGATACAAAGGGCAGAACAATACATTACCATTCACTGGTACACAGGTTAGTGGTAAATCATTTTTGTAAACAACCATCCGCAAAACAAACGGTGGTAGCGCATACAGACTATGATAAATTAAATAATAAAAGCACTAATTTAAAATGGATGACCCCTGAAGAAAATATGCTTCACCAGCAAAAAAGCCCAAATGTAATAGCGCACAAAGAAAGCGTGAGAAACCATACAAGCAACGCTAAAAATACCAAGCTAACGGTAACAAAAGTGATGCTGCTGAAAAAATTATTAAACCAGGGCAAGCCTGTTAAAACATTGGTTAAAACTTTTAAGGTTACCGATACACAAATACTAAGAATAAAACGGGGAGAAAACTGGGGAGATATTCAGGCAGCTCCTTAATGCCATAACTATTGATTCGTGTAATTCGTGTTTTATAATTCGTGTACTAAATTTACATACCACTGGAGTTCTAAATTTTACCAAATTTTTTATAGTATGCAATAATAAACCCAGTTACTTCATCATAACTGTATATGCCTTGTGGCTGCATGTTACCCTGCAGATATTTTCCGTACAACCATTTAATTACCGGCTCTACGGGGCTTTGATGTTTACGGTTAAAAGCTATCCATTCTTTTATATCTGTAACAACCTGCGGTATCAATTGTTTGCTGTACATTTTTGCTGCAGAAGAATCTAAAAAATAAAGATTACGGTTGGCATAGCTAAATAAATCCAGATATACTGAATAATGAAATAAGGTATCATTAGATGAGGCCGCAGCAAGGTATCCTACAAAGTTTGCTTCCATTTCTTTTGCATAGCCAAGCTGGTGAGCCACTTCGTGACATGCCGTAAATGGTTGAGAAAATTTTGGTACAGTAGTGTTCACCTGTGCCTCACCGGTAAAGGGATTGTAATAACCCGTAAAGCCTGTATAATTTCCCAGCCAGCCCCATACAGAAGATTTTAATGCTGCTGGTTCATATTGCAAAAAAGGATATTGCACCGAAATATTTTCATACGCATTGTCCACCATTGTAAACAGTTGTTTGCTGGTTGGATAAGCCGCATGATTTTTAAGCAATACTTTTTTAGATAAATTTATTCTATCTGCCAACAGGCTGTTCATTTCCATTAATTGCTCGATAGTATATGGTTTTACAGTAAGCCCCAGTTGCCAGGCAATGCCTTTACGGTTGTAATTTATTCCCCAAAAAATATTGAAAACAATATATAGTAAGCAAAAGATAAGTAAAGTATTTACTAACCCATTTGCAAAAAAAACGTTCCCGTTTTTCTTTTTTAAAATAAAAAGGAATGCTTTACCCGCTTTCCAAAAAAGCCAGATGGCTGCAAAGCCGTACAAAATATCACCTATACTTAATGATATACTGCCCAACGAATATCTTAAAAATTTTGAAAATTTTACAAAAAAGTGGGTGCTGTACCCACTTTCAACCCTTAATGCATTATTGCTGTAAATATGAATTATTATGCTGATAAGCAATAAGCATATTGCAATAACCAGCTTTGTTTTTACCTTCATATAAATTAAAAATAGTTAATCCCCGGTATTTATGGCTTTTAGCAAAAAACTCTTTATCCGGTGTTAATAATTAATTATTTTCTGTTACCTTTGCCGTCCTTTAAACTGAACGCAATGGCTAACAGACGGGCATTTGAGATTGCTTTCGTGGGATTAAAGCCCGGAATTCATCTCTTTGAATACCATTTAGATGATAAGTTCTTTACAGAAAAGGGTGCAGAAGATTTTACTAATGCAACCGCAATAGTAAAGCTTTCGCTTGAGAAGAACGCTGGCTTTATGCAGTTGAAATTTGAAGTGGGCGGCAAGGCAGATGTAAGTTGCGACCGCTGTGGTAATCAATTGAAAATGGATTTGTGGGATGAATTTAAGCTGCTGGTAAAACTGGTGGACAACCCCGAACAGATGAATGAGCAGGAAGAAGACCCGGATGTATTTTACCTGGCCAGAACAGAAAGCCACTTAGATGTAAGCGATTGGGTATATGAGTTTGTAATGCTGAGTGTGCCGATGCAAAGGATGTGCAGCAAAGAAGAAATGGGCGGTCCGAAATGCAACAGGGAAATATTAGAAAAGTTGAAAGAAATGGAAGTGAAAGAGGTAGAAAACAATGCTAATACCCTGTGGAAAGGGTTAGATAAATTTAAAGAAAACTAAAAGTTTAAGAGATTCAAGAGGTTTAAAAGGTTTAAGAAGTTAAAAGAACTTTTTGAACATCTGGAACATTTTGAACACAGAAATATAAATTTTAATTTTAAAAAATAACCAATCATGCCAAATCCAAAAAGGCGCCATTCGCAACAACGCAGTGCAAAAAGAAGAACACATTATAAAGCCGTAGCCGCTACTTTAAGCACAGACTCTACAACCGGGGAAATTCATGTACGCCACCGTGCACATGTAAGCGAAGGAAAATTATATTACAAAGGACAGGTTGTCGCAGAAAAGGCACCCCTGAAAGCATAATATTTTTTAGCGGAAAGAATTTGATTCCAAAATCAAAGAATGAGTAACTTCAAACTTGGTTTTGGAATTTTTAATTTTAAAATTTTCTATTCATGATTACAATTGGGCTGGATATGATGGGTGGCGATTTTGCACCCCTGGAAGCAGTAAAAGGCGCTTCTGCTTTTATGGCTTATAATAAAGAAGATGTACACCTGGTACTGATTGGAGATGAAGAAAAATTAAAATTACACCTGGAAGGCAACAGTATGAATGCCTCTACATACACTATTGTACATGCGCCGCAGGTGATAGAAATGCACGAACATCCTACCAAAGCACTTAAAGAAAAACAGCAGTCCTCCATTGCCGTTGGGTTTCATTTATTGGCCACCGGTAAAACCGATGCCTTTATCAGTGCAGGCAATACCGGTGCCATGATGGTTGGTGCACTCTTTAGCATTAAAGCCATAGAAGGCGTACTGCGCCCTACTATCGGCGCTTATATGCCGAGGGAAGATGGCACGCTGGGGTTGTTACTTGATGTAGGTATAAATGCAGATTGCAAGCCTGAAAACCTGAACCAGTTTGCCATACTCGGTTCTTTATTTGCCGAGCATATTTTAAAAATAAACAACCCAAAAGTAGGCCTGGTAAATATTGGCGAAGAAGAAGGTAAAGGAAATATTTTAGCCCAGGCCAGCTACCCCTTACTAAAAGAAAACAGCCAGATAAATTTTATTGGCAATATTGAAGGCCGGGATATTTTGCTGAACACTGCGGATGTACTGGTATGCGAAGGCTTTACCGGAAATGTAGTTTTAAAAATGGCCGAAAGTATTTATGATATTGTAAAACGCCGCAACATACAGGATGAATATTTTGAGCGGTTTAATTTTGAAGCTCATGGTGGCGTGCCGGTACTTGGAGTAGCCAAACCAGTTATCATTGGCCACGGAATATCGCAGGCTACCTCATTTAAAAATATGATCAACATCGCCTGCCGTATGCTGGCAACAGATCTTACTGGAAAAATTAAAGAAAGTTTTGCGGCAAAATCATAACAGCATTATCTATGCTGTCAGCAAAGTTGTACCCATATTACTCTTTACGTACTTAGCGCTGCATTTTTTGTGTTCTTTGCGGTTTTGTATTAATTTTTAACCGCAAAGGGTGCAAAGTTTCTCGCAAAGCACACAAAGTAATTTTGATACGATATATCTATATTAAATTGAAGCAACTTCTTATTCACAATTAAAAGGTAACGAATTAGTGAAATAATTTGAAAATAATTTCAGGAGTATTTCGAGATTCTAAAAGTTTTTAAATTATTTATTCCTTACGAATTTTCTAAACAGGCTGATTGTTTTATCCAAATCTTTATAACTGAGTGCATCATTTAAGAACCAGCTTTCATAAGCAGAAGGTGGCAAATAAACGCCATTGGATAACATGAAATGAAAGAGTTTATTGAACAAAG
>JANLQE010000056.1:0-10121 GCA_031367625.1 Bacteroidota bacterium | reverse complement strand
CCCATGAAAGTTCAGTGGAAATGCAGTAAGCCTTGCAAAAAATCAGGTACTTTATAAAACTATATATCATGAAAATAATTTCAACAGGGCAACAGCAATGGGAAAACAAGCACCAGACTTTTACTGAACAGATAAAAGACTTATTTGAAATTGGCAACGAGCCAGATTTGGATGCATTGGAAAGTTACAATGATTGCACAAAGGGTTTTCAAAAAATGATCGGCGATGCTATAAAAACCAACACACCATTCAGGTCATTGGGAGCAGGCTGGTCATGGACAAAAATTGCGACTGCAAAAGACGGTATAATGGCCGATACCAAACCGCTTAATACTACTATGAGTATGTCTGCTAAAAGTGTTTTGCGCAGCTATACCGGCGATTTAAAAAAATTGATATTTGCTCAGTGTGGCAACGGTGTGTGGGAACTTAGTAAAGAGCTTCGCCCAAAAAACCTTTCTTTAAAAACCTCCGGTGCCAGTAACGGACAAACAATTGTGGGTGCTATGTCCACAGGTGCCCATGGGTCTTCTTTAGATGTAGGAGCAGTGCCTGATTATATTGTAGGTATGCATATCATTCTAAGCCCCACCCGTCATATCTGGCTTGAAAGAAAATCTGGCCGTGTTGTATCCGGTGATTTTATTAAAAAGCTGCAGACAGAACTGGTGCGTAACGATGCGCTGTTTAATGCAGCCCTGGTAAGCTTTGGTAACTTTGGTATTATTCATGGGGTTTTGGTAGAGACTGATGATTTGTTTTTGCTTGAAACTTATATGCGCCGCATGCCTTATAATGCAGCACTCAAAAATTTAATGCAAACACTCGATTTTAGTAATGCCAACCTGCCTTGTGGTAACGAACGGCCTTTTCATTTTTCCGTATCTATAAATCCTTACGATGTTGATAAGGGCGTATATGTATCATCGTTTTATAAACGGCCTTACAGAGACGATTACCAGCGGCCCGTACCAAACGATGCAGGTATAGGCCCAGGCGATGATGCTCCCTGTTTTATTGGAAAGCTTACCAGCTCTGTTCCTGCGCTGGTGCCCCTTCTTGTAAATAAATTACTGGCTGGTGCATTAAAGCCCTACGAAAAACAATTTGGTACGCTGGGCGAAATTTTTAGCAACACAGATCTTCATGGAAAATTATTAAGTGCAGCCATAGGCATACCCCTAAACCAGGTAAACCGGGTTACCGATTTACTTTTTGAAATTAATAAAACGGCTGGCCCTTTCGCCGGCCTTTTTGCATACCGGTTTATAAAAAAATCCAAAGCTACCCTGGCATTTACGCATTTTGATTTTACCTGCATACTTGAACTAGACGGTGCTTTTTCTGATGCTACCAAAAGTTTTTATACAGCCGTTTGGAACCGGCTTGATAAGGAAGGCATACCCTTTACATTTCATTGGGGTAAGATGAACGAATTAAATATTGACAGGATAACCAGGATGTACGGTAAAGATGCAGACGCATGGATAGCAGCCAGAAATAAACTGCTTGATGCCGACAGTATAAAAATATTCACAAATCCGCTTTTGCGGGAATGGGGTTTGGATAAAGTAATTTAGTATTGTAATTCTTTGAAACAAAGACAAACGCTATATGTGTCACAGCGGGAGTTTTCGCCCACATACAATTCTATCTAAAAAAAGTTCCCGGCGAAACCCCGCTGTAGAATAAACGACAATTGGACTTATATAATCTCAGATGGTTGATATCAGAATCTAAAAATTGTTGCATGGCAATTTTTAGATCATATATTATGTGTTGTTTGCAATGCCAAAAAACGTTTCTAATTCAGAGCAGTTTGATAAAAATATTACTTTCAAATACTTTTTTCTTTAAAAAGTGTGTCTATTCACGATTTAGCAATAAGCAAAAACATTAAGTGATTTTCAACAAAATTTCAAAAAAGATGTACTATAATAAAAAAACTCAATCAATACTTGAAACTCTTGAAGTAAAAGATAGAAGCTATTATATGGATAAAATAAAAAAATATAGAAATGAGTGTGGCTGTTCAATGGGCGGCGTTTTTACTATCATTGCTGCATTATTTTATGTACTATATATTTATTTAGCTATTAATGATTTTTCTTTATTTATGGTGGCAAAGACTATTTTTTTTGGTATTGTCACAATCTTAATAGCAGGCTTGTCAGGCAAAATTATAGGAATATTTGTGGCAAGAATTAAACTTTTATTGCTCTTTCATTCATTAAATTCAAACTTTAACAAAAAAAATATTTGACATGGCAAAATGTATTAAATGGGTAAATACTATTGTAATAACATGTACTAATTGGGCTGAAAAGCTTGATCACACTTGTACTACATGGGCTGATGAGGGTTCAAATCAATGTAGCAATTGGGCTGATGAAGGCTCAAATAAATGTTCAGATTGGGCAGAGCGACATTGTCATTGGTATAGCCCTTGGAATTGTATAGCAGGTTGGTTTTGCCAAGCCTATTATTGGGTTGCCAAATGGGTTTGTAAAGCTTGGCTTTGGGTTTCCAAGTGGGTCTGCAAAGCTTTTGCCTGGATTACGGTTTCTCTTTGCAGTGCATTTAGCTTTGTTCTAAAAAAAAATTGTACTGCTTGGGATTTTATAATTTGTGGTCTTAAGGATATTGTAAACACATTGGGTAATGTTTTTTTTAAAAGAAAGAAAGCATTACCAAAAATTGAACATGTTTTTGTATTAATGCTTGAAAATAGATCTTATGACCATCTATTTGGATTTAGTAATATTAGTGGACATGATTCAATCACAGGCGAACCTAAAATAGCTAATGGGGTAGATGTTATGATTCATAGCAACATAGACCCTAATACTGGAAACCCAGTATTTGTTAAAACCCCAGCAGATTATTCGTTAAGAGATATTGACAAAGATCCAGGCCATTCTTTCAGTAGAACACTAACACAGCTTTGTGGAATTGATGCACAGTATCCAGACCCTACTACAGGTGAATATCCTGATATTAACAACTCTGGCTTTATACAAACTTATAGTAGTATGGGTTCAACTTCGCCAGGTAGAATTATGGATTGTTTTAGCAAAGTGCAGTTGCCCGTATTAAATAAATTGGCAGAAGAGTTTGCTATTTGTGATAACTGGTTTAGCTCTTTACCTGGTCCTACTTCCTGCAATAGATTTTTTCTTCTAGCAGGAACTTCTGGTGGGTTAGTAGCGAATCCTAAACCTGATTACTTATCCATTGAAGATATTATTTCGGGGGTTTTTGGAGGTTTTAAATTTGAAAATGGGCATATATTTGATGAATTAGATAGTAAATGTATTGATTGGGCAATTTTTGCGGGTGATAAATTTCCTAACTGCATTTTGATGGATGGAATGATAGGTGAACAAATAGATATTGCCAGTGGAAGGATAAATGACATGGATACTTTTGAAGCAAGGGTAAATAATCCTGCCTTTAAAGAAAAGTTCATCTTTATAGAACCAAAATACGACGGAGGTTCGGAGTGGGATCCAAGAACTCATGACTATATTTGTGGCAACTCGATGCACCCCTTGGATGATGTAACGAGAGGTGAAAAATTAGTAAAACAAGTTTACGAAACTATTCGAAACTCACCTCTTTGGGAAAAATCAGCGTTAATAATAGTCTTTGACGAACACGGTGGGTTTTACGACCATGTTAAACCTCCCAAAGCAGTTCCTCCTGGCGATTTAGTAACATTTTCTGATGATGGAGTTAATTTCAAATTTAATCAATTGGGGGTTCGTGTACCTGCAATCGTTGTTTCTCCTTTTATTAAAAAGGGTGTAATAGATAGCGTAATCTATGACCATACATCAGTATTGGCAACACTTGAAAGATTATTTGGACTGGATAACTTGACTGAGAGAGATAAAAATGCAAATGATTTTCTACATTTATTTTCATTAACTGAGGCGAGAGCTGATACGCCTCAAATATTACCTGATATTGAATTATCAGGCTTTAATTGTGGCGAAAAGAAAGAATCAGAAGAAAGTTTATTATTATTACAGGCAGAATTATTCGCTGCTCAAAAAGATGGGTATTTTAAGAAGGAAAAAGTGAGTGATTTAACTCTAACAGATACTGAATTAGGGCTTGCTTGGATAGCCTTAATAAAAATAATGCAGAAATCAACATATAGAGAAAAACTAATTTGGGTAAATGAATTTAAAAACATTAAAACTAATTTAGATGCCGTCAAATTTAAGACAGAGGCGATTCTAAAATTAGAATATTCCAATGATTGTCTGTCATCTACTTACTCAAAACAAAACTAATTTAAGACACTATTTTTTTGTTTTCTGATTTTTTTACTCAACAAACAAACCCCGACGACAAATGCACTGCATACAACATGGACTTTGATTCGGGCTGGACGGAATTCTGTTGGGCTTTTAGTTGTTAACTTGTACTTTTATTTCTTTATTGGGCTACAGTTCCGGGCTGGACAAACAACAATGCCCTGCCTGCACAAAGCCCTGTTCGTCAGACCGTGAAAAAACTTCTTTCACATTTATAATTTACCTGGTATAATTTATTGTAACCCGTATAGCTGCTTATTTAGCCAGCCTGCAAAAAAAAGGTGGAGGTATTTTTAAAAATAAGAGGACTCCATTTTGCCTGCAAATCGCTTTGATAAAAGCGTTTTTAAAAGCGAAGACTACTTTGTTGTAGTCTGGTTGCCAGTTTTGAATGGCTTCTATCATTTTATCGAAGCCGAGGATGTTTTTTGTTCGCATAAAGTTGTAACAAAACATGATCAGGTTCATTTCGCCATTTACTTTTTGCAATCCTTTTAGTAAAGTGTGGGTGTAACCCCAGTGTCGCTTTAGTGTACCAAAGGGGTGCTCGCAAATGGCCTGGCGCCGCTTGTAATAGCGTGGGTTTTGTTTTATGTTATTGTCATTAATATCTACGGCATCCTGGTATTGGCTGCGCTGTATGATGCGTTTGGGAAGTTTGGTACACTGATTTTTTAAGGGGCAGGTTTTGCAGGCATCGGTGCGGTAGGTTTTAAACTGGTAACTGGTTTCATGGGCTTCGCCTTTTTTATTATGCCATGTACCCAGCGACGTTAGTACAGCTCCTGCCGGGCAGGTGTACGTATCGGTTAGTTTATCATAGTCAAAACTTTCTGCCAGAAACTCGTTGGCAATATGCTTCACAGAGGGTTGTTCTTTATAGGCTACATGAGTTATCATATTATCATCCTGGCAATGCAGCAACTCAGCACCCGTGTGATAACCTTTGTCTGCAAGCACCATCAGGGCATCTTCTTTTTGTAATTGTAAATTTTCTTTTGCCTGTGTGGCTGCCTGGTGCAAAGCCTTGCCATCATTGATGTTGGTGGCCTCTGTGTGCACAATGAGGTTATGTTTATCATCTACAGCATTCTGTATATTGTAAGCAACTTCTACAATCGCTTTTGTAACAAGTATGCTGCGGCTGTCGGTATCTGTAGTGCTGATTTGTTTATCATCCGTAGCATTTAATTTATCCTGGAGGGTATCGTATTTTATAGTGCGCTCTTTTAATTTTGCCAGGCCCTGTGCAATTTTTTCTTTTTTAATTTGTAGTTCGTCACTACCTGTTTTATTTTCTTCGGTATCCATTTCATCCAGTTCGTGCAGGTACTTTTCTGTTTTATCTTTTATAAACTGCTGGTGTTTGTCAATCTTTTTTTGGTTGTAATTATTTTTTTTACTGTTCACTGCTTTAAACTTGCTGCCATCAATGCCGATGGTAGTTTTGCCCAGCAGGCCTGCATCGCCCAGGAACTGCACATACAGTTTAAACATAGCCTGCAGTGGCTTTGCATGCAGCTTACGAAAATCTGCAATGGTATGATAATTTGGCGCTAAGTTTTGCAGCAGCCATTGCAGTTCAATGTTTCGGCTGCATTCATTTGAAAGCTTGCGGCTGCTGCGTATTTTGTTGAGATAGCCGTAGAGATAAAGCTTTAGCAACACAGCAGGCGCATAGGGCGGACGGCCTTCGCTCTTGTGCACTGTATTAGTAAAACTCATTTTTGCTAAATCAAGTTTATCAATAAAAGCATCGATAAGCCTTACAGCATTATCTGCTGCTACCTGTTCTTCCAGCGTGCTGAAGAAGGTTTGATGTCGGTTGTTTCCGGTGATGAATTGCATGCCTTTATATTAGCAAAAACTATACAGCATTTGCGCTATTCACATAGTGTGTATATTTGGTGAAGCGGAAGTGGTTTTTTCACAAACTCCCGTTATGCGTCACCCTAAATGGACACTCTCCAAAATTCATAAGTGTAAAGACCATTATAAAATCACTCACGCAATTTCTATTACGACAACCTAAACCCACCCACCACCCAGACAATTTATTCTTCAAAGTAATTAAGGATTAAAATATTTCTCATTAAATTTGTTTAGTTAGGAATCCTTACTATATTTATACTGTTATTCAAATTTTAAACTTAAAAAAATGACAGAGCAAATCAAAGGTTATGCCTACGGGCAAGTAGGGCAATCACCTGTAAGTATTGCCGATTTAGGCCTTCTCAAAAAAACTGTACTCTTTACAGAAGAAGATGAAAAAAATCTTCGCCTTGCAGGTGAAGTATTGAAAGACCAAACCAATGAAATCCTTGACTTATGGTATGGTTTTGTTGGCGGTAATGAGCATTTAGTTCATTATTTTACAAAAGAAGGACAACCGAATATGGATTACCTCACAGCAGTAAAGGCAAGGTTCGGACAATGGATTATGGATTTATGCAACAAGCCATACGACCAAGATTGGCTTAACTATCAGCAGGAAATTGCATTAAGGCATCACAGTATCAAGAAAAATAAAACAGATAATGTGGACACTGTTCCAATTATACATTATCGCTATTTAGTAGCATTTATCTTTCCAATTACAGCTACAATAAAATCGTTCCTAACAAAAAAAGGACACGATGCTGAAACGGTTGAAGCAATGTATGCTGCTTGGTTTAAGGCGGTAACATTAACTGTTATTCTTTGGACATACCCTTACATTAACGAAAACGAATTTTAATTAATTTCAAAAAACACCAAAAATGAAAAAAATATTTTCAATAGTAATTATATTTTGCATTACTGCAAGCAGTTACGCACAAACACCTAAAGCCCCTGCAGGTTATACTTATGGCACTAATAAAGTTGCAAAGTCGCCTTTTAGTTTAGACGATTTAAAACTATTGCAGCAATCACTTTTATTTGGCGAGGACGATGTTAAATATTTAAAAATGAGCCACGACATTTTAAAAGACCAAACAAATGATATTTTAGATGTTTGGTATAGCTTTGTTGCATCAACCCCGCAGTTGGTTTATTTTTTTGGTAATAAAACCACAGGTAAACCAGAGGGTGAATATTTAGCAAAAGTTAGAGAACGTTTTGGCATGTGGATATTACAAACTGCTGAAGCAAATTATAACCAGGATTGGTTAAACTATCAATATGAAATTGGTTTACGCCACTATTCAACAAAAAAGAATAAAACAGATAAAGCAAATTCAGTTCCCATCATTAATTACCGTTACATCCCTGCATTAACTATTCCTATCACTACCACCTTAAAACCGTTTCTTGCAAAAAAAGGCGCAAGTGCAGACGATGTAGAAAAAATGTATAATGCTTGGGTGAAATCTGTATTAATGCAAGCCATTTTGTGGGGGCAGCCTTACATGAAGAAAGGCGAGTTTTAATTTTAAGACAAATATTAAAAGAATAGGAAGAGCCGGATTTTGCTTTTTTCTTATTAAAGGCATTGTTTGGTTATTCTTACTCTTACTCTTATTCATTAAATCAAAATTATAAAAATGAAAGTAGCAGTTTGGGATACTTATGTTACAAAAGTTGATGGTACAACTATGCACTTTGATATTATAGCTCCATCAGAAATAAAAGATGAAGCAACGATACATAATTATGGCAAAGAATATCTAAGCCTGAAAGAGCAAAAAGGGCAAGCACTTTCAGCAAAAGAATGTAGTTTTTGCCACATTGAAAGTGCATCAAAAGAAATGATATCAGCTATTGAAGAAAAAGGCTATTACATTATTGAAATGCAAGGTTGCAATTAAAATTTATTTATGGACAGCAGAAACACTTTAAAATGCAATGCCACATTTATACTTTCCAATTGTATGGAAGCTAAATCAAAAGTTGCAATGCTTTTGGATGATAACGGACTTATTCGAGCGGAAGGGTTTATTAAGACGCTGCATACAAACGAAGTGAAGCCATATATTGAGATGGTGGGTGGATTGAAAATTGTACTAAATACAATTACAGCAGTAAATGGTATTTTTGTGGCTTCCTATTCAGAATGCTAAAAACTTTTCGTCTAATTTTAAAAAATATGTCAGTATTTAATCTTCATAATCAAAATTCTAACCTTGACAATAAAATAGTTGCAGGACTTGAAAGACTATCACAAGTTTTTAGAATTTTGCTTTGGGAAAAAGCAAAAGAACATAGCCTAAGCCCTATACAAATTCAATTGCTAATATTTATCCAGCATCATTCAGCAGACAAAGCAACTGTAAGTTATCTTGCACAAGAATTTAATTTTACAAAGCCAACAATTAGCGATGCAATAAAAGTTTTAGAACAAAAAAGCCTAATCAAAAAAATTGCAGACAGTAATGATACAAGAAGTTACACCATACATTTAACAGCCAAAGGAATTAAAATAGTTTTAGAAACAGAAAATTTTGCAAACCCAATCACTGAAATAATTACAAAGTCAAACGAAGGAGAAAAGTTGACTTTATGGGAAAATATTTCAAACTTAATATCGCTTTTAAATAAACAAGAAATAATAAGTGTACAAAGAACTTGTTTTAATTGCAGACACTACACTATAAAAAATAAGAACCCTTTTTGTACTTTATTAAATCAAAAACTGCTAACAAAAGACATTAGAATTGACTGTGAGGAATTTGAATTAGCATAATCTACATTGACAAATAGTACAAAGGGACAGCGAGAAGGGCGAACGCATAACATGGGGTCCTGTTCGTTGTGTGCTATGCGTTTTGACAGCATTCTAAATGGCATAAACAGAAAAAATATTATCTTTACAGCAAAATTATAAATCGACAAGATGCAAAGATTTTATTTTGATACTTCTGTTTTTGGTGGTGCGTTTGACAAGGAATTTGACGAAGTGACACTGCAACTTTTTGAAAGAGTTAAATTGGGACAAGTTATTTGTGTGTTTTCAGACTTAACAGAAACTGAATTATTAAATGCACCTGAAAATGTTAAAGAGCATTTTAAGAATCTGCCAAAACAAAATATTGAAAGAGTAATTATAACAGACGAAATATTGATTCTTGCCTCTAAATATGTAGCAGAAAAAATTGTAGGACAAACAAGTTTTGACGATTGCGTACACATTGCTACTGCGACAATTTATAAGGCTGACATTTTGGTAAGTTGGAATTTTAAGCACATCGTAAATGTTTATAGAATTCGTGGTTACAATTCAATCAATATTCGTTCAAATTATCAATCATTAGAAATACGTTCACCAAAAGAAATTTTAGAATATGAAGACTGAAACTAAAAAACCAGTACAAGAAAAAGAGTTTGACACAGTCAAAACTTTTAGAGCCATCAAGGACAAAATATCTTTGGAAATGGCAAATATGAACTTTGACCAGATCAAAGAATATTTGAAGACCAATAGTGCGAAACTCTACACTAAATAGCAAAGCACACACATTGGGTTTTGTGCAATGTGTGGCAGACGAAAAAACAACGGGCAGTAGTTCTTTATTGGGCTTTGGTTCCGGCAGAAGAACAACGCTGAACAGCTGTAATATTTATTTATCGTTGGTACAAAACCGGGCAGCGGTTCCGGGTTTGATGGGCAATGAATGCCAGCCCTGCAGCAAGGCCCTGTTCGTCGTAAGCTGCCATTTGACAAACGCTCCAATATTTCAATGAAACTAATTATTATCATAGCTTATATATTTTTATCTTTCCAGAGTTGTGTTCCAGCGGGGTTTTCGCCCACTTACAATTACATCTAAAAAAAGTTTACGGCGAAACCCCGCTGAAGAATAAACGACAATTGGATTT
>JANLQE010000020.1:0-22197 GCA_031367625.1 Bacteroidota bacterium | reverse complement strand
AGGACAATACCTGCAGGCAGGGCAATCTACTTTTAGCATTGTATTGAATAACGATAAATGGGTAGTGGCCAATTTTAAAGAAACCCAGTATAATAAAATGCGTGAAGGGCAAAAGGTAATCATACATGCAGATGCTTTTCCTAAACATGATTTTGAAGCGGTGCTGAGTTCTTTTGCCCCTGCAACAGGCAGTAGGTTTGCCCTTTTACCGGCAGATAATGCCAGCGGCAATTTTGTAAAAGTAGTGCAGCGCCTGCCGGTAAAAATTGATTTTACAAATAAAAACGATTCCCTCATACAAAAGCTTCGCCCCGGTATGAATGTGAATGCAGATGTACATCTGGATTAGAACCCCTCACCTATCCTCTCCCCAAAGGGAGAGGGAAATGGAGAAGATTGAAGCGAAGATGATATTAGCATAAAAGGAAATGAGGGAAGAAAATATAAACAATTAATAAATCAGCATTAGAATTTACTCAATTTTCAGTTCCCTCTCTCCCTGGGGAGAGGGGTGAGGGTAAAATATTTTATATGGTATTGCAGGAATCATTGGTAGAGTATGGCGCAAAGAGAGCCATCATAACGGCTACGGCTATACTATGTGCACTGCTGGAAATTGTGGATACGACTATAGTAAATGTGGCATTGAATGATATGCGTGGAAATCTGGGCGCTACCCTTACCGAAGTGGGGTGGGTTATTACGGCTTATGCCATTGGCAATGTTATTATTGTACCTATGACAAGCTGGCTCTCCCAACAATTCGGCAGGCGAAATTATTTTGCAGCCTCTATTATTATTTTTACTGTATGTTCCTTTTTATGCGGCAATGCAAATGGTATTTGGGAGCTGGTGTTTTTCAGGTTTTTGCAGGGGCTGGGTGGTGGTGCCTTGCTGGTAACTTCGCAAACAATTATTACAGAATCTTACCCTCCGGAAAAACGTGGAATGGCACAGGCTATCTATGGCCTGGGTGTTATTATTGGGCCCACACTTGGGCCGCCGCTGGGTGGGTATATTGTAGATCATTTTAGCTGGCCTTATATTTTTTATATCAATATTCCCATTGGTATCGTGGCCACTTTACTAACACTGCAGTTTGTACGCAGTCCAAAATACGCAGAGAAAAAAGCTATCAATGAAATAGACTGGATAGGAATTATACTGCTTGCCATTACCGTGGGCTCCCTTCAATATGTATTGGAGCGTGGGCACGAAGATGACTGGCTTAACAGTAATCTCATCATCACCCTCATCATTTCTTCTGTATTGGGTTTGTTCTTTTTCATCTGGAGAGAACTTACTTATAAAAACCCAATTGTAGAATTGCGTGTTTTAAAAAACGGCAACCTCCGCATAGGCACCGCTATGTCATTTATTTTAGGCTTTGGTTTATACGGTTCTACTTTTATTATTCCACTTTACACCCAAAGCACCCTCGGCTGGACGGCGCAACAATCCGGTGCACTAATGATTCCTGCTGCACTTACTACCGCCTTTATGATGCCACTGATTGGGCAACTTTTGCAAAAAGGGGTAAAGCAGCAGTACCTGGTAGCAGCAGGCTTGTTCGTATTTTTTATATACAGTTTTTGGGGGTATAAAATATTAACGCCCGATACCGGCGCAGATGCATTTTTCTGGATGCTGATAGCAAGAGGCGTTGGGCTGGGTTTATTATTTATTCCTATCACGGCCCTGGCACTCTCAACTTTAAAAGGCCAGCAAATAGGCCAGGGCGCTTCATTTACGGGTATGATGCGGCAATTGGGCGGTTCTTTTGGAGTAGCGTCTATCACCACTTTTTTAGCACGCCAAAATATGGTATATCGCAGCGATCTGGTTAATAAACTTGATGTAAATGATGCTGCAGTACAGCAAAGAGTAAGTGCCATGCAACATTCTTTTATAGCAAAAGGAATGACGCCGGATATAGCACTGAAAGCCAGTTACAAGTCATTGGATTTTGCGGTAACAAAGCAAGCCGCTGTGCTTTCTTACATGGATGTATTTTTATACCTTGGAATAATGTTTTTAATATGCATACCATTTATTCTATTTGTGAGAAAAAGAAAAAATGTCCAAAAGATAGATATGAGCGAAGCCATGCATTAATATGCATTTGAGGCTGTTTTGCCGGCTCAATCATTATAAATATTCATGCAATTGTTATTTAAAATCACTCATCTGACAGCAAATAAAATTAAAATATTTCCTAAAATGTTGTTTAAATAACCTTTTGGCTAATCCCCCATTTCAAAGTAATTTTGCCAGCAATTCATAAATCTAAATCATAAATAAGTTATGGCATACGATGTAATAGTGTTAGGCAGCGGCCCGGGCGGCTATCCTGCAGCAATAAGAGCAAGCCAGTTAGGAAAAAAAGTAGCAATTGTAGAAAAAGAAAGCCTTGGTGGTATCTGCCTTAACTGGGGTTGTATCCCTACCAAGGCATTACTAAAAAGTGCACAGGTGTTTGAATATGCCAAACATGCTAAAGATTATGGCATCAGTATAACCGACCCTTCAGCCGATTTTGGCGGCGTTATTGGCCGAAGCCGTGCTGTGGCAGATAAGATGAGTAAGGGCATTCAGTTTTTAATGAAAAAAAATAAGATTGATGTGATAATGGGTTTTGGTAAACTGATTACCCCAGGCAAGTTAGAAATTACAGCAGCAGATGGTACAAAGAAAACAGAAGAAGCAAAAAATATTATTATTGCAACCGGCGGCAGGGCAAGAGAATTACCGGGCTTACCCATTGACGGAATAAAAATTATTGAATACAGAAAAGCAATGTCCTTACCATCACAACCAAAGAGCATAATCATTTGCGGAAGTGGTGCCATTGGAAGTGAGTTTGCCTATTTTTACAACAGCATGGGTACAAAGGTTACCATTGTAGAATTTATGCCAAGGATTGTACCGGTAGAAGATGAAGACATCAGCAAAGAACTGGAAAAGCAATTTAAAAAACAAGGCATTACCGTTATGACCAACAGCGAAGTGGTAAAAGTAGATACCAGTGGCAACGGGGTAAAAGCAACGGTAAAAACTGCAGATGGTGAAGTAACGCTGGAAGCCGATATTTTATTAAGTGCCGTTGGCGTAGTAGCAAATATTGAAAATATTGGCCTGGAAGCCCTGGGTATAAAAACTGATAAAGGAAAAATTATTGTAGATGCCTACCAACAAACAAGTGTAGCAGGTTTATATGCGATTGGCGATTGTACTCCTGGGCAGGCGCTGGCACACGTAGCATCTAAAGAAGGCATTAATGCAGCAGAACATTTAAGCGGCCATAAACCTGAAGCAATGGATTATAACAATATCCCCGGTTGTACTTATTCTTCTCCGGAAATTGCTTCTGTGGGCTATACGGAAAAAGCGGCCAAGGATGCAGGTTATGAAGTGAAAGTAGGGAAATTTCCTTTTATGGCCAGCGGTAAAGCCGTAGCTGCAGGTGCTACAGAAGGTTTTGTAAAAGTTATTTATGATGCTAAATATGGTGAGTTTTTAGGCTGCCACATGATTGGCATGAATGTAACAGAAATAATTGCAGAAGCTGTGGTAGCCCGAAAATTAGAAACTACTGCTCATGAAATATTGAATGCGGTACATCCTCACCCCACTATGAGTGAGGGCCTCAAAGAGGCTACAGCCGTGGCTTATGGCGAAGCGATAGATATTTAAACCTGCTAAATAAATAAAAATTATTTTTTAAATCCCATCTAAATGATGGGATTTTTTTATAGGCCCGATTTTGGTATTACTATTAGCTATGCAGGCAAATATGATCTTGGTGTTTTTTTTTAACATAACTATCAAAAACTTTATAAAAAACAAAACAGTAAAATGAAAGAAACAAAACGCACCGCAAAACTTTTTGCAGATCTCTATAATGGTGATCCATGGGTTGGTGTAAACATTAAGGATACCTTACAGCATATTTCATCATTGCAGGCCATAAAAAAAGTACAGCCGCAATGGAATTCCATCTGGCAGATCACTAATCACATTATCAGTTGGCGAGAAAATGTATTGAAAAGAATACAGGGTGAAGTGATCACCACACCTACGGATAATTATATGACCTCTATTTATGACCCTTCAGAAGCCGCCTGGAAACACACGCTGGAAAGGCTGGAAGATTCGCAAAAAAAATGGATATTATTTTTACAGGATTGCAATAAAGCCTGCTTTAAAGAAAAATATAAAGATAATGATATGTCTTATTACGAGCATATACACGGCATTATGCAGCATGATGCTTATCATTTAGGCCAGATCGTTTTATTGAGTAAAGCCTGCTGAAATAAAGAATGTGCGGCATTATCTACTTATGCCAGTCAGTAAATATAAAAAAATACATTACCGTAAATCATCATTTTAAGTTATGATTTACGGGGATTAAAATATATCGTTGTAGGATGATTACCCGGATAGATTTACCCAAAACAGAAAAGCTGATGAAGCAGTTTGCAGCCGTTGCACTGCTGGGGCCACGGCAATGCGGCAAAACTACTTTGGCTAAAATATTTGCCAAAAATAATAAACGGAAAACCCTTTACTTTGATTTGGAAAGCCCCGCCGACAGACAAAAATTTTATGATCCCCAGCTTCTGTTAACCAGTCTTCAGGATGAATGCGTAATAATAGACGAAGTACAGCGTATGCCCGAACTCTTTGCGCTGCTGCGCCATTTAATTGACAGTAAAAAAAGAGCCGGTAGATTTTTATTGTTGGGATCGGCTACACCGGATTTAGTAAAAAATACATCCGAAACACTGGCGGGCCGGATTTACTATTTGAATATCAGCCCTTTTAATATTATTGAACTGCCTGCTAAAAGCACAACACTTACCAGGCACTGGTACAGGGGCGGTTTTCCGGATGCTTACCTGGCCAAAACAGATGCCCTGCACCATAGCTGGATGGATAGTTTTGTGCGAACTTTTATAGAAAGAGATTTAAATCAATTATTTGGTATAACCCTTTCTACCGAATTAATGATGCGCTTGTGGCGTATGCTGGCGCATCATCATGGCGGCCTATGGAATGCCCAAAGCTTTGCCAAAGGATTGGATGTAAGCCCTGCCACCATTAATAAATATTTAGATTATTTAGCAGGTGCCTACATGGTGCGTACCTTGCCATCGTTTCATTATAACAGCAAAAAGCGGTTGGTAAAAGCCCACAAAGTATATATTAGAGATAGCGGCATAACCAATTATTTGCTTAATATAACTGATGCTAAAACTATACAGGTACACCCTGCGCTGGGTCATTTATGGGAAGGCTATGTGATAGAACAGATATTATCATTATTACCCAATAATATGCAGGCTTATTTTTACCGTACACATGATGGTGCCGAAATGGATTTGATCCTGGTAAAAGGCATACACCCCTACATGAGTATAGAAATAAAATACTCTGCCAGCCCACATATAGAAAAGGGCTTTTACGAAAGTCTGAAAGATTTAAAAACCAAACAAAACTTTGTAATTATACCTAAAGCTGATACCGATTATTTACTAAAAGAAAATATACGGGTGGTGGATTTAATAACTTTTATAAAAATTTATTTACTAAAACAGAAAATATGATCCCCGTAAATCGTCATTTTAAGTTATGATTTACGGGGATCATATTTCAACGGTCCGGTGGATGCATTATACTGTAACAACTATTTCCCAAATACTTTCTTCAGCAAATCTGTAACCTGTGCCGCCGGGTCTTTTCTTATTTTTTGCTCCTCCTCCCCTATAGAATAAAAAATACCGGTCATTGATTTTTCTGTAACATAAGAAGATAAGTCTGTGTTAACTGGCTGTTTAGAAAAAGACAACTTATTGTAAGTAGTAAATACATCCTTCCAGTAATTTGTTGCATTTACTTTTGATAAAGATGCTTCAATAACGGGGCGCATTTTTTCTGTAAGCTCAAGGGTGGTGGTTTTCTTTAAATAATCAGTAGCAGCAAAATCGCCGCCCCGTAATATTTTTAATCCGTCGGTTACGGTCATTTGCTTTATAGCATTTATAAAAATAGCAGAAATACCTCCGGCTGCATCTTCAGCCGCCCGGTTCATTGATAAGATGGCTTTATCTACCATTTCTCCCATCCCAAACTGCCGTAATGTTTTTTCTGCTTTTTGTGCTTCTGCAGGCATCAGTATTTTAAGGGCAGCATTTTTAAAAAAACCATCGGTTTTGTTCAGGCTTTTGGAAGTATTTTCTGCACCTACACTCAATGCTTCTTTAAGCCCGTTAATAATATCATCATTGCTCAGTACTTTTCCGCTTACGGAAGATTTACCAATGCTGTTAAGAATTTTATTGCTGCTGTCTTTATTAATAGCTTTATTAATTTTTCCAAATATCCCCTGACCGTTTACAAATGAAACAATCATTACAGTCAGCATTAAAAAAGTAAATTTTTTCATATATAGGTTTTAAAAATTTAGATGACAAAAGTAACCGCAAGCTGACTAAAATCAGCGTTAAATTATATTAACAAAAAATAGTAGTATTGCCATAACAAAAAATAAACAATATGAAAATAGCAGTATTAGGTGCTGGCATGGTAGGCCGTACCATTGCAATGGACCTGGCAACTGATTTTGATGTTTGCTCATTTGATATTAGCGAAACCAATTTAGCTGTTTTAAATAAACGCAGTAAAGTAAAAACGGTAAAGGCTGACTTAAAAAATTACAGCGGCTATCCTGCACTGTTAGAGGGGTTTGATATGGTGGTAAATGCTGTGCCAGGTTTCATGGGGTACAAAACCCTGGAAGCAATTATAAGATCAAAAAAAAATGTAGTTGATATCTCTTTTTTTTCGGAAGATGCATTGGCACTGGATGGGCTGGCAAAAGAATTAAAAGTTACTGCTATTGTAGATTGCGGGGTAGCCCCGGGAATGAGCAATCTTATTCTTGGATATTATAATGAGCTGATGAAGATTGAGAGTTTTGAATGTATGGTGGGCGGATTACCAAAACACAGAATAAAACCTTTTGAATACAAAGCACCTTTTTCTCCTATTGATGTTATTGAAGAATATACAAGACCGGCAAGGTACGTAGAGAACGGCCATATTGTTACCAAGCCTGCTTTGAGCGATGCTGAATTAATAGACTTTGAACACGCCGGTACATTGGAATCTTTTAATACCGACGGGCTACGCAGCATACTATTTACAATGAGCCATATACCCAATATGAAAGAAAAAACCCTTCGCTATCCGGGCCATATAGACCTGATAAAAGCTTTGCAGAAGGCAGGCTTTTTTGAAGAAACTGAAATGGAGATAAAAGGAATTAAAATAAGGCCGGTTGATTTTACATCAGCATTGTTATTTGATAAATGGAAACTGCAACCCACTGAAGCCGAGTTTACTTTGATGAAAATAATTATTAAAGGAAAAATGAATGATACAGAAACTGTTGTTGAATATTTTTTGTATGATGAATATGATGTGGCTTCTCAAACAGCTTCTATGAGCCGTACTACAGGCTATACCTGCACTGCAGCCGTAAACATGCTGGCAAAAAACCTGTTTACAGAAAAGGGGGTATTTCCTCCAGAATTGGTAGGCAGGCAAAAAAAATGTTTTGATTTTATTATTAATTACCTGGCAGAAAGAAAGGTGGTTTATACAAAAACAATTGCCTAAAGCATACTACATTTTTATAATCTTAAAAACTTTCCTGTTATTTCCCTCACCGATTTTTAAAAAATAAATCCCCGGCATAAAACTGCTGATATTTATTTTTTCAGTATTTGATTGTAAAGTTTGCTGCATTATGATTTTGCCCGTGATGGTGAATATTGCTGCAGTTTTACCGGCAAGTGTTAAAATATCTTTGGACTTTATATTTAATATTTCTCTAACCGGATTTGGATAAATATTAATTTCATCCCTGGCTATAACTTTTACCAACGGAATAGTATCCGTGGGCAATGGCCCACCGGTTGCAAGCGAAGCATCGCAGGCAAAAGAATTAAGAAAAGAATTTCTGTTTCCGTTAAGCGTAAACTGCGCTCTCATTTTTGACTTTTGCCCCTGAGTAAACATGCTCATACAGGCATCATCTGTAAAATCCATATAATTCATAAACATGTCTCCGTTACCGTTAGGCGAGCAACTGGTAACATGCGGAAAGTTGGGGCAATAATAATTGCTGAATCTTTGCCTGGGTGTATCATCCACATCATCGCTGCCGCAATTTTCATCGCCCCATAAATGTTTAAGCCCAAGCCAATGGCCTATTTCATGAGTTGCGGTACGGCCTTTATCAAATGGAGAACGTACTGCACCTACAGTTCCAAAAACATCATAATTAATTACTACCCCATCTTTATCTGCAGCTCCGCCTGGCATTGTTGCAAAACCAAGGCTACGGCCAAATATATAACAGATCCAGATGTTCAGGTATTTTTTACTGTCCCATGCATTGTCGCCTCCCTGCGCAGAAAATTTCATTGACTCATCTAAAAAAAAATCATTTTCAGTGTATTTACGAACTATGCCTTTTGTACTGTGGCCGGTAGGATCTACCTGTGCCAGGCAAAAATTTATTTTTGTATCTGCCGCCAGACTTTTAAATGCCGCAGGTATATTTACAGCGTTGGCGTTTTTTAACCGGTAATCCTGGTTCAATACATCTATCTGCGAACGTATCTGGGCATCACTTATATTTTGCCCGGCAGTTTTATAAATCACATGCACTACTACCGGAATATTTATTATTTCATCAGGCAAAGTATCCCTGCTGTAACCATGTATAGTATTGGTGCCATTTATATCAAAGCCAGTGGTGGCTATTACGGTACCGCATACACGTTGTGCATTTATTGCCTGATAGCAACCTAATAGAAATACAATTACTACTATAAATTTCATTTTTCTGAATAGATAAAAGTGAAAAAAATAGCTTTAAAACAGATAATGGAAACAAAAATAAAAGGTATAAATAGGCGCAGGCAAAATTAATTGCTGCAGATTGGAAGGTGAGACCGTATTAAACATTTTAGGGAAATGTGGTAATATTGACTCAGAGGTAGAATAAAAGTAGATATAATTTATCCGATAACAAAATTTTAATTCATTTTATTTACAAATTAAATGTCACCAAACCATCAGTTCCTTATTTTTGCCTGTATAATTTTAAAAAATCTGATGAAAAAATTTTTAGCCATAGCAATAACAATCTTTTTATTTTCTGCCTGTAATACTAATAACGACAGCCCTGACAGCGACCCAACTATTACGCCACCGCCCACGGGCATTGCTGCACCAAAAACTATTTCTTATACGGTGATAGCCCAGCACCCTCATGACACCAGCGCATATACGCAGGGCTTACAATTTTATAATGGTAAAATGTATGAAGGCACCGGAGATTTTACAACATCATCTCTTCGTATTACAGATTACAAAACAGGAAATGTAGAAAAGAAACACCTGATGGGCAGCGATAAAATTTTTGGTGAGGGCATCAATATCTTCAACAATAAAATATACCAGCTTACCTGGCAAAGCAATATTGTGTATGTATATGATGTAAAAAATATTGATAAACCCATAAAAACATTTAAATGGCCTTATCAAGGATGGGGCATTACCAATAATGGCAAAGAGTTAATTGTAAGTGATGGAACTGCTAACTTATACTTCGTAAACCCTGATGATTTTAAAGTAAAAAATACCCTGGCTGTAGAAGATAATAACGGCCCTGTACAAGAGTTGAATGAGCTGGAATATATTGATGGCTTTGTTTACGCCAATGTTTACCAGGCAGATTACATTGTAAAAATAGACCCCGAAAGTGGCCATGTAGTTGGTAAAATGACCATGAATAATTTATTGCAGGCTTCTGATAATGTGCCGGGAAGAACGGATGTATTGAATGGTATTGCTTATGATTCTATTTCTAAAACAATGTTTATTACCGGTAAAAGATGGCCAAAATTATTTGAAGTAAAACTGAATTGAAAGACTGATTTTTAAAAATTAGTATAATTAAAATTACTTGCTGATCACATAAATAACTGAGCTGCATTTCTGTGGATTAAAAATGGTTTTTAGATTGGAAACAAGCCCAACAAAAAACGCACTAACCATATTTCCTCTGCCATTTTTATATTGTTCGCTGAGCATGCTTACATAAAAACTATCGAACCACATGGGCTTTATTTGTTTTACCTGCATACCATGTGCACGCATTAATGTATTGATGCCTGCAGGAGAAAAATGATACAGGTGGCGGGGTACATCGTAAGCCGCCCAGTATGCTTTGTAATGCTGCGCATCCCATGATGTATAATTGGGTACGGCAATAAATAACCTGCCGTTTTTTGTTAGAAGCTTTTTTAATTGTGCAGTATATTCCTGCAGTTGATGCACATGTTCCAATACATGCCAAAGGGTTATTGCATCAAAACTTTCTGACGGAAAATTAAAAATTTCAGGCGATGGCAGCGGCTCAATATTAAACAACTCAATGGCATTTTTACGGGCTGTTTCGTCTGGTTCTAACCCGGTAATTTGCCAGCCATTATTTTTCATTTCATTTAAAAATGCGCCAGTACCGCAGCCTACATCTAATATTTTTCCGGCGGAAATACCGGTTTCTTTCTTAAGTAAATTTCTTTTTGTGGCCAGTGTTTTTTTACGGATGATATGGTACAAACGATTAACTAATCCTTTTTGTGTATTACTATGCGAAACATAATTTTCTGATGCGTAATATGTGCCTATTGCATCCTGCGACGGAACATCCTGTGTAAACATAACCGTACAATCATTGCATTTATTTATGCTGAATATTTGCGAAGAAACAGTGAAATCCTTTGCAGATAAGGCCGGGCTGATATTAGCTGACTGGCAAACCGGGCAATGAGAATTATGAATCATTAATAAAAATTATAGGCGCAAAGATGCAATTTTTAATTTACCCCTGGTAAAAGATAAAAAATATTATGCTGTATAAGGCACTTGGCTTTAAATTTTTATGGGCTTATTTACCACAGAGAACGAGAGAAAATTGACGTTACGCAGAGCGAAAATGTATATCTATGTGAAAACTCTCTTATAACCCATATTCTCTGCAGTGAAAACAGATTAATAAAGAATAACTGCACAAAGCCGGTGGTTTTATTTATGAAGCTAAAGTATAGGATTGTGCATTGCCGAAAGCAGCATTCCTGTTTTTATCATTATAATAAATAACCAACAATACAGCAATCAATACAAATAACAAAATAGCCCATATCCACCAACGCTTTACCGGGCGTATTTCTTCTTCGTTAAAAAATTCTGACATTACAGTATTTGTAGTTTGCGTATCGCCCACCAGCATTTTGTGAGAATCGTTTGGATGAATTATTCTTTGGGCAGTTACCATCGGCATAAATGAACCCGGAATTTCTGCCTGTTTAAATTGCAGCGTTCCGCCGGCATCCATATAAAATTTGCCGGCATCACCTAAGGGCAGTTCTGTATCAGCATCCATATCTTTCAGTATTTTACAATACTCATTCAACCTTGCTATCGCATCATCAACAGAAATATTTTTTTGCGAAGTAATATAATTTATTAAATGGGTACACGGCATTTCTTTTGTGCTGAATTGTACAACAGGAATTGGTGCTGCTATTTTTACTTCGCCAAAAAGCGATACGGCATTTGCATCAATTATATGCAATGACCCCACAGAAGGCAGCGGGCATTTTTTATTTTTATATAAATACGATATTATTAAATCAGTCATGATGTGGTTAAAATATTTTTTAAAAATGAATTAATATTCCGCCGAGTACATTTAATCCATACACAGGATAGTTATGCCAGCGCTCATATTTATTATCAAAGATATTATTTACATCAAGCCAAATGCTGAATTGTTTATTTACCTGGTATTCTGCGCCAGCGCTTAAATCTGAGCCACCGGTAAATGCAAAGCTTGTATTATTTTTCTGCAGCGCATTGCCACCTGCAAAGAAATAAAAATCTCCTTTCAGCAACAATTTTTTTAATGCCCAATACCTAAGCGCACTGGTAAATTCCAGGGGCACTGTGTTCCATGCTTTGCGGTTAGTCTGCAAGCCGGTATATCCATTAAAGGTAAGCCCTGCAGTAAAAGTAAATTTATCCTGATTTATATAACTGATATCACCATGAATACGCAGATCATTCATTTTACTTTCGTTGCTTATTAAAAAAGATTTACTGTCTGTAGCTGTATCGTTTATGTAAAGAGGGAAATCAGTATAGCTTATCACACCTGCTTTTGCATTAAAATTAAAATGCTTGCCTACCGTGGCTTTAATACCTCCATAAAATTCAGTTTCCTTTGTATTATTTTGTGCAGTTACAGGCCCCAGATAAGGATTTACATTAGAAAGATTTTTATATGTATTTTTTATGTAACGCCCTATCCATCCACCCTGCAGCATAAATACTTTTTCCTGCAATTGTGCCTCTGCATAAATGTTTGGCAGCAAAACAAACTTTCCGTTGTTCCAGGTAGGCGTAACACCGCCATTAATACTCAGCCTTGGCGAATAATAAATAATTGCCGGTGCTACCTGCACAATATTATTACTGAATTTTATATTGTTTGCAGTAATACCCGTAGTGGAATAATTGGTAAAATCAGCTTTGCCTTCTACTTTAAATGAAACCGATTCGCCAAACTGTTTTTGCACAGGCAGATTTACTTTAAGTGTGGTTTCGCTCAGTTTATTTTTATTGGTAAAGAAATTTACTTCTGCGTTTGGATTGTAACTGATACGCAAAGGAGTTGTAATGGTATTGCGTATGCCGCCGGTAAAAGTTATATCCTGAAATTGTTGGCGTAGCTGGTCTTTTTTGAAAGTGTAAATATTGTGGTCATATCCATATAAATAGTAGTAATTCTGGCTGTAGGATGCGCCTGCATAAACTTCATTTTTTTTGCCAAAATAGCTGCCAGTACCTTTTACATTGAGCTGAGAATAATCCTGGTTTACGATAGCTTTTCCTTTTGATGAAATATAACTTCCCGAAATATTAATAAGACTTGTTTTTCCATCACCCAAACTCACGCCTGCACTTATGTAAGGGGTATTAAAATTTCCAAAGCCTGCTTTTAAATATCTTCTGTTGCCAAGATAAAGATTGGTATCCTGCTCCAGTGCCAGCGGCTTTAATGATATGGGTTGATAGGCATAAAATAAATTTTGAGAAGGAATACTGTAAAGAAGATTTGGCTTTGCTGTATCTGCCGTTAATTGCGAACCCGAAAAATTTATTTTAACTGCATTTCTTAATACCGGTTTATATGCAGAGTTGATATCAATGGATTGCTTTTTAGCCGTATCTCTTTGAGCCATCAACCGGCCCGATACTAAACAGGTGATTGCTGATAAAATAATACGGCTATACATATATTTACGGTTGAAGATGATAGAGTGCTTGCTGTTCATTTTTATTAATTACCTATTTTAGAATTTTGTTTTTCTTCTGCTATGGCTTTATCTAATTTTTGTTGTGCTTCATTTTTTAATTCGGGTATGGCGGCATTTTTTGCAACACTTTCGTAAGTGGCTTTTGCATTAAAATAATCTTTTTGCTGCATGAAAATATCGCCCAGCAAAATGTATGATTTTGTAACCCAGATATCATAAGACCCTGTTTCTTTAATAACTGCCATAGCTGCTTTTTCGGCTGCATTGGTATTATTAAGGGATACATAGCAATTGGCCATTTCGTACCGGGCTTCTGCACCCCAGGCGGTTTTATTTATGGCGGCTGCAGATTTAAAAGAAATGATGGCAGCATTACAATCATTTGCCAGTTGCTGTGATTTGCCCAATACTAAAAATGCAATAGATCTGTCATCGGTGCTGATCCCTTTTTTAGTGAGCAATTCTTTTGAAGCTTCATTTGCCGGACCATATTCTTTCAACTGGTAATAACTTCGAACGAGGCCCCGCAAGGCTTCCAGCAGATTATTCAGATTTACCCCATTACTGCGCACAGACTCAAAATATTTTTTTGCATTGGCATAATCCTTCAACTCAAAATAATTTATACGTGCGGCTTCCAGTGATGCTTTTTCAAAATATTTATTTATCCCCCTGCTGTTTACATAGGCATAACCCTTCAGTGCATTTTGCCAATCTTTATTTTTACCATAACAATCGCTACGCAGGTAGTTTGCATCTATGGCATAAGCGCCATCTGCATAACGGCTTAAATAATTATTAAATCCTGCAATAGCTGCAGCACAATCATTGGCATTATATTTAATAATTGCCGCACTGTAGGTTAATGAATCTGCTTCGCTTACCGAAACAGTTTTACCATTTTTTTTCATCAGTTCTACATACTCATTTGGTTTGCCTTCTTCTACATAAATATCTTTAATGATGGCCAGTGCTTCATCGGCCTCGGCAGATTGCGGATATTTTTGAATAAGCTGTTGATAACTTTTAAGCGCTTCTCCATTATTATTATCATTGTAATATGCCAGGCCAAGTTTTAAATATGCTTTTGGTTTTAAACCACCTGCATTATTAGCATTGGACGAAAGTATATTATTAAGGTATGGCACGGCATCTTTAAATTTTTCATCAGCAATGTAAGTCAATGCAATTTCCATATTTATGTCCTGTGTAAGGCTGCTGGATGGATATTGGCGGGTGAGTGCATTTAAAATCTTTATTTTTTCTGTGCCGTTTTTTACGCCCGCTATCATGGCTTTCTGATACATGGCATAATCGCTTTGGGCCAGTGCACTGCTGATAATATTTTCGTACATACTGTTTGCTTTTGCAAAATCCCTTAGCATGTAATAACTATCAGCGCTGCGTAAGTAAGCATCTTGCTCTATGGCTGTAGATGAAGCAGCAACATTTTTTGCCACCTGCGCAAAATAACTAACCGCCTGGCGGTAATTTTCTTTTTGCATCCAGCTATAGCCTAAATTATACCTTGCGGCGGCGGGCGTAGCTTCTCCTTGCGCACCTGCATTGCTTTGTAAATAAACAGTGCCATAGCGGATGGCATCATCATAACGTTGCAGCCTGAACGCAATTTCGCCTTTCCAGAAATTGGCATAAGGCAATAAATTGCCGGATAGTGTATTTGACAAAACTTTATTCAGTAACTGATCTGCCGGAAGCAATTGCTGATCGTTAATATATTCTATGGCCCTTCCATACAAAATGCGGGGATAAGCTTTTTGCATAGAAGCCGTTGGATTGCTGAAAGATTCGTACAATGCCAACGCATCATTAAAATTATTTGTGTTGGTTAGAAGGTTCACTAATATTTCTTTAGCTTCGGTATCGTATTCAGAATTTGGATATGCCTGCAGGTAATTTTTCATCTCACTTAAAGCAATATCCTGGTAACCCAATTCGTAAGAAAGTTTGGCATAATTGAACCGGGAAACTTTTTGCTGTTGCTTATTGCTGCTGTTGTAAGCACTGTATTGAAAAGCCGTTCTGGCATTGGCTTTCTGGTTGGTACGCAGGTAAAGATCCCCCAAAAGATACATACTGTTTTGCCCCATAGAATCCCTTTCGCTGCTTAGTTGCTTAAACCCACTGATGGCTTTATCAAACTGATTATTTTTATAATAGCAGTAACTTAATTCGTACAAAACTTCTTTAGTAACTTTTGGTGTGCTGTTTACATAATCTTCCAGTAAAGGCAATGCTTTTTCATAATCCTTTTTTTCAAAATATAGCTGGCCGGTCAAAAGTTTTAATTGTTTTTCATAATACAATTTAGTCCCGGTTTTTAATACCGCCTCGCCGTAAGTAAGTGCCTGTTCTTTATTTCCCTGAAAATAATAAATTTCTGCAATGTAGTAAGGCACCACCCCTTTATAAGCATCAAAAGTTTCTACTAACTTAAAAGCGGTTAACGCTTCGCTGTACTGGCGGTCGTAATAAGAAATAAAACCATAATAATAATTAGCCGGGATGTAATATTTGTTTGCCGGCAACTGATGAATTTCATTGAACAAAGGTTTTGCCTGTGCAAATTGCCTGAGATTAAACAACGCATAAGCTTTTTCAAATTTGGCATCTGCTATCTGTTCGTTGCTGAGGTTTTCATAACCGGCTTTATCAAAATATTTAATTGCATTTGTATAATCGTCTTTCAAAAAATAGTAATGCGCAAGATGAAAACTCATTATCTGCCTGCGTGGTTCATTATTTACCGCAGTAATATATTCTACTGCATCGTCTTTTGCCACTTCCTGCATCAATTTTAAACCACATACCACATAATAATAATTAATGTCGTCGTTAATATAGGTGTGATCGCTTGCAGTATTATCAGGATACATCTTCTTTAATTCTTTTACCAACGGATAGGCAAAAGCATATTCTTCTTTTGCAATATGCTCTTTTACTGCTTTATATTTTTTTTCGGTATCGGTAATGGTGTGGGTTGGCTGCGCAAATGCAGTAACAGAGAGCACTGCAGCAAACAGCGATAAAAATATTTTTTGCTTCATTGTCGGGTTAATTGAGTTATTATCAATTGCAAATGTAAATCCTGTGCCTCATCAACAAACATTATTCCAAAACAATATATTTGTTCTTATAATGTAAACAAAACGAATCTATTTTTAATTGGCTGTTAAAGGATTGATAAAAGAAAAATTTTCTTTTTGTATCTGCCCACAATTTTATTGCATTGCTTTATTTATTTTTGCAAACAAACCCACTAAACCAATTCTTTTATGAGAAAATTAATATCAACCAAATACTCTGCCGGTGCATTCAGTATGGCTATGCTGGCGCTGCGTTTAATTTCGGGAATTTTAATTATGCATCATGGATATGGCAAGCTTATCCATTTTAATGAAACAGCCCAGAAGATGCAGGGCTTTTTTGGAATGAGTGGAACCGTTACGGCTTCTCTGGTAATATTTGCAGAATTTTTCTGTGGGCTTTTTATCATTATCGGGTTATTTACAAGGCTTGCTGCTATCCCATTAATCATTGCAATGTGTGTGGTTGTATTTAAGGTAACGCACAATGATGTGTTTGGCCAGGGAGAAGTGGCGGCGCTTTATCTCGGTGGCTTTATTGTATTATTATTGGTAGGGCCCGGCAGAGTGAGTGTGGACAGCATGATTGGAAAATAAAGGCTTCCCCAACCCGAAGGAGAAAGCCTCCCCAACCCCTCCGGAAGGAGGGGCTTTTGAACGCTGATTTTTTTTAGGAATTGCTAAAAATATGAATGACTATTGACCATTAACTATTGACTAATGACTTATTATGTACACAACCGAAACGCAAATAAGAATTCATTACGCATTAACCGATCAGATGGGTGTAGTGTATCACGGGCATTATGCCCAGTTTTATGAAATAGGCCGTACAGAAGCCATAAGACAGATTGGTTACACTTATAAAGATATTGAAGCGATGGGCATTATTATGCCGGTGGTAGATATTCACAGCCGTTTTTTGCGCCCGGCAAAATATGATGATCTTATAACGGTCAAAACAACTTTAAGAGAATTGCCCATCCATCATAAAATTATTTTTCATTCAGAAATTTATAATCAACAAGATCAGTTGCTGAACACCGGAGATGTAACCCTTTATTTTATGCAGGCAAATGGTATGAAGCGATGTGAAATGCCGGTGCAGCTTAAAGAAAAACTGGAAAAATATTTTCCCCCTAAATCCGGTGAAGGGGACTTATAAAGGCTTTATTAGTTTAACCATTTTTATTTTTCAAACTTTTCAATTTAAAGTTTTGTAGAGATAATTTTATTCGTCAAACCTAAGTTCACCTTCGGGGGGCAGTGGTTTACATCCTGTCATTATCTGCCTTCCAATGTTGTACTGCCTGCTTTATTTCTTTTGCAGATAAATTTTCATTAACCGCTCTGTGTGCTAAATCAAGCAATTCATTATTAGGGGCAAATCTCAACGCAATGATTTGTCTCATGCTAAGTTTACTATCTAATAAATTTCCGGTGATAGCAAAATAGCGCAGGTTTTCTTCTGCACGAATGGCCCTGTCCTGTGCTTTTAAAGCAAATGAACGCACAAACCATGCAAGCAATAAAACAACTACAGATAAAACACATAATATTGCCGGTACAAACAATCCACCAAGCCCGGAAGAATAATTGCGGCATAATTTTATTGCAGAGCCAACTATAGCTACTAAAACCAATAGATAAGTTACATAGTGATACAGCGGTACCATTTTAGCATGGTTCTTAAAATTTTGTTCCTCCATAAAAAATTGTTTTGGGGTTTTAAAAATGAAATTTACTTTAAAAGATCCAGAACCATCCACATTTTTTCTCTCACTGTGCCGGGGTTTCCATCAAAATTATTTACTATAAAGGAAAAGCTGTATTCAATACCAGACCGGCTTTTTACATAACCGGCATAGCTTCTTACGCCGCTGATGTACCCATCTTTCATTTTTATTCCGTTCATTTCCGGCAAGGCATTATAAAAAGAAGAAAACCAATTTTGTTGCCTGGCATACTGCATCACATAAACCAAAGCATTAGTGGTAATGCGGTTTGCAGGCGATAGTCCGCTGCCGTCAAGCATTTTCAGTGCCGGCTTTTCTATTCCCCTTTTGCTCCAAAAATCTTTTATGATGGCAATGCCCGTATCGGTATTGCCAAACTTAGTTTGCTGATAAGCAATTGTTTTTACAAATGCTTCGCCATAAAGGTTAATGCTTTTTTTAAGGAACCAGTAATTAATGCTGTCGAAGGGTGGAGAAAAAATTGAATCTAATATTTTTGTTGCCCTCATCACAGGGTCATGATTTTTTAGGCTACTGCTGTATGTGATGAGTTTATCATTAAAAGAGATTTGTTTATTTTTTAAAAATACAGCTACAGTTTTTGCAAATTCCAATGGCGGGTTTGGGATAGAACCTGAAACCTTAAATCTATTTTCGCCTGCAGGTATTGTTCCGGTGGCAAATATATTATCATTGTATGGGGCTGAATAAATATAAACATTATCCCCACTACCTTTCTTTCCACCTGTAACTAAATTTGTAATATTATTTTTAAGATCAACCGGTTCAGTGGAAACAATTTCTGTTGCTTCGCCAATATCATTTGTTGATTTTAAGTTAAGATCGTATTGATTTTCGTGCCAGTTAAATGCCCATGCACCGGCACCGTAATAATTTCCAATATCCTGCCAAATCCAGCCATCAGGTACAGGCTGATAAGAAAAATGCAGATCATCAATATAAATGCTGCCTTCAATATTCTGAATATTTTTTTTATAAAGCAAAGCTGATAATTTTTGTAAAATATTTTCTGGTCTTGTTTCCTTCCACCGCCAACTGCCAAAAGTAGGATCTCCGCTGCCGGTAAAAAATAAATTACCTTTTAATTTTCCATTAACTATTATATTATCATTGCCAATTAATGTTTTGTATCTGTACTCCTTGCCAAGTAATTCAAAAGCTGTTACGCTGGTAATTATTTTTTGGCAACTGGCAGGCGCCATCCCGGTTTGTGCATTTTTTTCATAAACCCGTTTGCCTGTTTTACTTTCTACAACATACATGCTGATGATTGCGTGTTTAAACTGTTCATCCGCTTCCAGCTTATCAATGGCAGCAGTAAGGTTTTGTATTACGGTTTGTGATTTTAAAACAGCCGGCAATATTATTATCAGCAGCAAAACTAAAAATTTCATTGGTTAAAATTTATTTATCAAAACTAAAAGAATTAAATTTGAATTTATGGAAAATGAAGTAAATGAACCGGTTCCAAAATATAATTACATTTCTACACAAGAATACCTTGCAGAAGAAAGAGCTGCATTTGAAAAACACGAATATTACCAGGGCGAAGTTTTTGCCATCAGTGGTGCTTCCTTAAAACACAATATTATTTTTTCAAATTTATTTGGAGATATTGGTAACAAACTAAAAGGGAAAAACTGCCGCCCATTTGGCAGCGATCTGAGAATTCATATTCCTAAAAATACCCTTTACACTTACCCGGATATCAGTATTATTTGTGGGGAGCCAAACTTAACTGATGACAGCTTTGATACCGCTACCAATCCATCTGTTATCATAGAATTGTTATCAAAAACCACCCGCAATTACGATAAGGGAGATAAGTTTACTTTGTACAGGGATATTGACAGCCTGCAGGAATATATTTTAATTCATACAGAAAAAATTTATGTAGAAAAACATATCCGCAATAGCGATAAAAGCTGGCCCCTAACCGATTACACCAAAATGGATGATGCCGTTTTTATTAATACCCTTCAACTTACGCTTACACTTAAAGATATTTACAACGGGATTTCTTTTTAATCTTTTTAAAAAATATTCCGTAACCACAAAATTCTACAATGACCAACGCATCCATCATTACCATTGGCGACGAATTATTAATAGGCCAGGTGATAGATACCAACAGTGCCTGGATGGCTCAGCAACTGAACAAAGCAGGCATACGTGTAAAACGGCGGGTAGCTGTTGGCGATGTGTGGGACGAAATATGGAATGCCCTCGATCAGGAAGCAGCACAATCAGACATCATTTTAATTACCGGCGGCCTTGGCCCCACTGCAGATGATATTACCAAACCTTTACTGTGCAAATATTTTGGCGGTAAAATGATTGTAGATGAAGCATCGCTTAACAATGTAAAATATCTTTTTGAAAAAGTTTTTAAAAGGCCAATAACAGAACGCAATTTAAAACAGGGAGAAATACCCGATGTGTGCAAAGTTATTTTAAACAGGCGTGGCTCTGCCCCCGGAATGCTGTTTGAAAAAGGTGGAAAAATATTTATAAGCATGCCCGGCGTACCACACGAAATGCAGGGCATGATGGAGCATGATGTAATACAAATCCTCACGGAGCGGTTTACACCATCACATATTGCACACCGCACCCTGCTTACATTTGGCATTGGAGAAAGTGCCCTGGCAGATATGATAATTGATTTCGAAAATACATTACCAACATTTATTAAACTGGCTTACCTGCCAAATTACGGTATGGTAAGGCTGCGCCTTTCTGCATCAGGTGGCGACAAAGAAAAAACTGAATCAGCCGTAAATGAGCAGTTTGAAAAATTACAGGAGTTGGTAAAAGAATACCTGGTTACCAATGAAGATGAGCCTATGGAAAAAGTGCTGGGCAAATTATTAAAACAAAAAAACAAAACAGTGTGTACTGCCGAAAGCTGTACCGGTGGCTACATTGCACATTTACTAACCGCCATGCCCGGTTCCTCTGCATTTTATGAAGGCAGCGTGGTAAGCTATTCTTACAAAGCCAAAGAATACCTGTTAGATGTAAAAGAAAAAACACTGTTCACTCATGGCGCTGTAAGCCAGGAGGTAGTGCAGGAAATGGCCAAAGGCGCTCTGCAAAAAATAAAAACAGATTATGCCATTGCTGTTAGTGGCATCATGGGGCCCGATGGCGGCATGACGGATAAACCCGTAGGCACTGTTTGGATAGCAGTTGGCAACAGCCAAAAAATTATGGCACAAAAACTGCATTTCCGTTTCGACAGGCAACGGAATATTCAGTTGACGGCTGTGAATGCACTGAACATGCTGCGGGAATTTATTTTAGAAAATGATTGATCATTTTTTAAGAAACACTACAGTATAACTTAAACCAGCAGCGGTACTGCTTTTCGCTGCAAGCCTGCCTGCCGGTAAAGGCAGGTCCCCGTTCACCGCCAGGGCGGCTCACTGCGGGCTTTCCTTTACAATCAGGGCTAAGTCCTCAGCAGTTTTATTTGAATCAACATTTACAGTTCCGGGTTTTTTATTTGCCGGAAAGGCGGTAAGGCGTAAAGAAAAAGATATACTTTCTCCCTTCTTTATTTTTATTCCGAAGAAATATTTTTTGTGCCTTTGTATTTAGGGCAACAATCTATTTCCCACCTTAACGCCTTCACGGCAACAGACCTTTGTGCCTTTGTGGCAATTTACTTTTTTTATTTGCCGGAAAGGCGGTAAGGCGTAAAGAAAAAAATATACTTTCTGCTTTCTTTATTTTTATTCCAAAGGAATATTTTTTGTGCCTTTGTATTTAGGGCAACAATCTATTTCCCGCCTTAACGCCTTCACGGCAACAGATCTTTGTGCCTTTGTGGCAATTTACTTTTTTTATTTGCCGGAAAGGCGGTAAGGC
>JANLQE010000388.1:0-7063 GCA_031367625.1 Bacteroidota bacterium | reverse complement strand
GGTGGTCCCGCCAGGAATCGAACCTGGATCTAAAGTTTAGGAAACTTCTATTCTATCCATTGAACTACGGGACCATTGTATAAACCTGAAAAATGAATTACCATTTTTTCAGGGAGGGCAAAAATAATGCTTTCTTTCAATCAAAAATCGCAAATTCAAAATCTAAAATCATGCGCTATCTTTGCCCTCCAAATTTTTGCAGTTATGAAGTGGATGAACATCATTATAAAATACCGGTTATGGATAGGGCTTGTACTGCTGGCAGCGGCTGTGTTTGTTAACTACGAAACCAGTTTTTGGCCATCATTTATATTGTACCTGTTGGCTGCTGTACTCATTGCAGGCCATTTTTTGCTGGGCCCAATGCGCCTTATTCAATCTTATATGGAAGAAGGCGATATGGAAGGCGCTAAAAAAGTGGTGGATGGCATCATGTTTCCCGGCCTGCTTATAAAACCCATGCGTTCGGTTTATTATACCATTAAAGGAAACCTTGCCATGGTAAACCAGGATTTTGATACGGCAGAAAAACACATGAAAAAAAGCCTTTCCCTTGGTGGTGGTGCACTTACCAAGCAGGCAGAAGGGCCCAATAAATTACAACTGGGCATGTTGTGTATGCAGAAAGGAAATATAAAAGAAGCAGAATCTTATATTCGCCAGGCCATACGGGCAGGCCTGCCCGACAAAGAAAACCAGGCTGCTGCTTACTTACAGCTTTGCTCTATTATGATGAACAAAAGAGAATTCCGGGCCGCTAAAGAATATTTTAAAAAAGCAAAAGGGTTTAAACCAACCACCCCGCAGATTGTAGATCAGATAAAACAAATAGAAAAATATATAACCCGTATGCCGGGATAAAAAGTTTAAAGAGTTTAGGAAGTTAAAAAGGTTTACCAAGTTGTGAAACTTTGAACTCCCTGAACATCCTGAACCTTTCTACATCTTCCCAAACATTTCCTCCACCTTTTTAACCCTGTAATCAAAAATATCTTTCAATTGTTTTTTTACAAACAATGAATCGGCAATATCCCCTAAAAACCAAAAAGGCAGTTTATAGTGAACAATATCGGTCATGGCTGCACCGCCGGGTATTTCTTTAAAATGATGCTGGTGATGCCATAAAGAGTAAGGCCCGTAACGTTGCTCATCTACAAAATATTTTTTATCAACAACATGCGTAATTTCTGTCATCCAGTAAAGCGGAATATTCAATACCGGCCTCACTTTATATTCAATTACCTGCCCGGCATACATTTCATCGCCATGATGTTCCGAAACAATTTTAAAGCCCAGGTTTTGCGGCGTAATGGCCTGCAGGTTTGCCGGATTACTGAAGAAGTTCCACGCATTATCTAAACTAACCGGAATTAGCTGCACCCTTTTTAAACTGTAAACTTTGCTCATTTTTTTACTTTAATTTACATAACAACAATCAGCTCATTTTGTTTTTCTTTGTACCCGGCATTATCATTCTACTGTACTTTAGTGGCGGGTTTATTCTAAGGAGCGAAGAACACTTTTATACATTGGAGCGGAATGCAAAAAAAAACGTTAATATTTTATGTCATCATACCGCCAAACCCTGCAAAATAAATTTACTGAAGAATACGAAAAGCTAAACCCACAGCAACGCATAGCCGTAGATACTATTGAAGGGCCGGTAATGGTTATTGCGGGGCCGGGTACCGGCAAAACACAAATTCTGGCGGCCCGTATCGGTAAAATATTATTGGATACAGATACGCTGCCCGAAAATATTCTTTGTCTTACTTATACCGATGCCGGCGCCATTGCCATGCGGCGCAGGCTGCAGCAGTTCATTGGTGCCGATGCCTATAAAGTAAATATTTACACCTTTCATGCCTTTTGTAATGATGTGATACAGGACAATCTTTCCCTGTTTGAAAAAAATTCCTTAGATGCTATTTCCGAACTGGAAAACATACAGCTCTTTAAAACCCTGATTGATAATTTCCCTAAAAGCCATTTGCTAAAACGCTATCGTGGCGATGTTTATTTTGAAATAAATAATCTCCGCAATTTATTTTCATCTATGAAACGGGAAGGTTGGCCACCAGCTTTTATTAATGAAAAAATTGATGACTATTTAAAAGACCTGCCCACCAGGGATGAGTTCATTTATAAAAGAAAATATAAACAGTTTAATGCCGGCGATTTAAAGCAGGATAAACTGGATGAAGAAAAAGAGAGGATGGAAAAGTTGCGCACCGCCGTAAACGAATTTGAAAATTATCAAACCCTGATGCGGCAAAGAAACCGTTACGATTTTGATGATATGATCAATTGGGTGATAAAAGCATTTGAAGAAAATCCGCAGGTGCTTTCTAATTACCAGGAAAGATTTCAATATATACTGGTAGATGAATATCAGGATACCAGCGGCACCCAAAACAAGCTGGTTCAGCTTCTCATCAGCTTTTGGGATAAGCCAAATGTGTTTGTGGTAGGCGATGATGACCAAAGTATTTACCGTTTTCAGGGCGCCAATGTAGAAAATATGCTGGAGTTTGCCAATGCTTACAGCAAAGATTTAATCACTGTTGTACTTACCAATAATTACCGCAGCACTCAACCCATTCTTGATGTTTCCAAAACCCTCATCAATAAAAACCAGGAGCGTTTGGTAAAGCAGATTGATGGGCTTAGCAAAGAATTAATTTCATCCAATACAAAAATAAATCAGCTTACGCATCAGCCAGTAATTACAGAATATAATTCTGTAAAAGAAGAAATGGCTGCTATTACCAATAATATTTTTGAGCTGTTGCAGCAAAATATACAGCCCGGAAAAATAGCAGTAATTTATAAAGAAAATAAATACGGTGAAGAGCTGGCCAAATATTTCCGGTTGAAAAATATCCCCGTTTACAGCAAGCGCAGTATTAATATTCTTGAACAGCCTTTTGCAAAAAAAATAATTCAACTGCTGCGTTATTTGAATGCAGAACATGATATCCCTTATGGTGGCGATGAAATACTGTTTGAAATTCTGCATTACGATTTTTACCGGATTCCGCCTATTGAAATTGCAAAGCTTACGGTAGAAACCAACAATAAAAAATACAGTGGAGAACTGACTTCTATCCGTAAATTATTATACGACAAAGCCAATGCCCCGGCGCAGAATTTATTTGATAAAGGCCTTAATGAAACGCTTAAACATTTCAGTAAAATTATAGAGCAGTTGATTGCAGATGTATCGAATGTTACCTTACAAAAACTGTTTGAAAACATTATTCAACATGCAGGTGTATTGACTTACATTATGAAAGGCGGGGAAAAAATTTCGCTGATGCAATTGCTTACCGGCCTTTTTGATTTTATAAAAGAAGAGACCAGCCGTAACCCTTTTCTTAATTTAAAAGGGCTGATGGAAATTATAGACCTGATGGAAAAAGAAGCCCTGCCCTTACCCATGATACAGGTTGCCGGCAGCGATAGAGGCGTAAATCTGTTAACTGCCCATGGCAGCAAAGGCCTGGAGTTTGAGTACATATTTTTTGCCGGTGCCAATGCATCTTCATGGGAGAAGAAACGCAAGCCCGGCGGTGGTTACAGGTTGCCGGATACTATGTTTTCCTCTCAGCCAAAAGCCAGCGACGATGAAGAATTGCGGCGCCTTTTTTATGTAGCACTCACCAGGGCAGAAAAACATTTGCATATTTCTTTTGCCAAATATAAAAACGATGGTAAGCAACTGGAACCATCTATGTTTATTGCAGAAATTTTAGAACAGCATGATATTTCTATCCAGCCGGTAACTTTAACGGATGAAGAAATAATGCAGTTTCAGCTTTTACAATTTACCGCACAGGCACCGGAAATAGAAAAGTCGGAAGAAGATTTTATTACGGCTATACTGGATAAATTTGTGATGAACGTAACGGCACTAAACAGCTATCTCAATTGTCCGTTGGGATTTTATTATAGAAATTTAATCCGCATACCATCAGGCAAAAATGAAGCTACAGAGTTTGGCAGTGCTATACATTTTGCCCTGGAAAGGTTATTTAAAAAAATGTCCGCCCGGCCAGGCCATTCGGACGGGCAGGATGGTAAAAAAGAAACATTTCCTGCGGCAGCAGAAATGGTAGCAGATTTTAACTGGTATATGCATCGCCACCGGGAAAATTTTACCAAAGAAGCATTTGACAGAAGGATAGAATATGGAGATGAAGTGTTGCGCAATTATTATAACAAATACGTAAATACCTGGAACAAAGTGGTGGCGGTAGAAAGAAATATCCGTGGCGTAGCCGTTAATGGCGTGCCGCTGAAAGGAAAATTAGACAAGCTGGAATTTACAGGCAGGGAAATAAATGTAGTTGATTATAAAAGCGGTGATATAGATAAAGCCATTCCAAAAATGAAGGGGCCAAATGATAAAGAACCTAACGGTGGCGATTACTGGAGGCAGGCCGTTTTTTATAAAATATTAATAGATAATTACCAGCAAAAAGACTGGCAGGTCATCAGTACCGAATTTGATTTTATTGAGCCGGATAAAAAGGCAGCATACCGTAAAGAAAAAATTATCATCACCCCCGCCGATACTGAAACTGTAAAGCAACAATTAACGGAAGTGTGGAGAAAAATCCAAAACCGGGAATTTTATACCGGCTGTGGTAAAGAAGATTGCCACTGGTGCAATTTTGTAAAAGATAATAAGCTGGCGGTAGCTTTACATGATCTGGAGGAGCAAGAATAGATTAGAAAACATAAGTTCCAAATATTTTGGCATTTTCAGTATTTTTTTGCTAAAAAATTTGGCAGTTGTTTATTTTTCAATATTTTTGTAACCACTGTATAAGGTTAAATAACATGGTTATGAAAGAATATTTATCTCTGGCAGAAGCTGCAGAATTAATTGGTAAAAGCAAGGAAACCCTGAGAAGATGGGACAATGAGGGTAAATTATTAGCTGTTAGGGAACCTATAAGCAATTATAGAGTTTATAAAAAAGAGCAGGTTAAATCACTTTTTTCGGGTTTTGTCACACCTTATCCTATCGATGAAATCTCCAATTATGTTAGGCCTGAAAACCAATATTCAGTGCTGGAATTATTTGCAGGTGCTGGGGGTTTAGCTGTGGGTATGGAAAAAGCCGGATTGAAATGTATTGGTCTAAATGAGATTGATAAGTGGGCCTGCCAGACTCTAAGAAAAAATAGACCACAATGGAATGTTCATGAAGGTGACATCAAAAGTTTTGATTTTTTTGAGTATCGCAATAAAGTTGATATTGTTACAGGAGGTTTCCCTTGCCAAGCTTTCAGTTATGCAGGAAAAAAATTAGGATTGGATGATGTAAGAGGCACTCTTTTTTATGAATTTGCAAGAGTTGTAAAAGAAGTAAACCCTCCAATTTGTATTGGTGAAAATGTGAGAGGTCTGTTAAGTCATGAAAATGGAAAAACTTTGAAGGATATGATTTCAATCTTAGATGAAATCGGTTACAGAGTTGTTCCAGTTAAAGTTCTAAAAGCTATTCATTTTAAAGTACCTCAAAAAAGAGAACGATTAATTGTTGTTGGAATAAGAAAAGATATTGATATAAATTTTGAATACCCTAAACCTTATAACAAAATATACAACTTATCTGATGCCTTAAAAAAAGGAGACCTATTTGACACTGATGTTCCAAAATCAAATGGGGTAACATATCCAAAAGGAAAAAAACAAGTATTGGACTTGGTGCCACAAAAAGGATACTGGCGAGATTTACCCTTATCAATTCAAAAAGAATTTATGGGTCAAAGTTTTTATTTAGGCGGAGGTAAAACGGGTATCGCAAGAAGAATAGGCTGGGATGAGCCATGTTTAACCCTTACTTGTAGCCCTGCCCAAAAACAAACAGAAAGATGCCATCCGGAAGAAACGAGGCCATTCACCATTCGGGAATATGCCCGTATTCAAACATTCCCGGATGATTGGCAATTTGAGGGCTCTACGGCACAACAATACAAACAAATAGGCAATGCGGTTCCTGTTAATTTAGGGAGAGAAGTAGGTTATTCTATTGTGAAATTTCTGAACCAATATTACAATTTATCGAAGCCTAAATAGTAACTGTAATTCTCAAAAGTTATTTGATCTAAAATGTTTCTTTTAGATGCTTTTGTTTGGAATTTAATTTCTTCTAATGCCGAATGCGGGGTAGCGTCTTCGTTTTTTTTGATTGAATTAAGATAATCCTTAATTGCAATTGGTAGAGATTTGTACAATTGAAAAAGTGCATTTTCTTCTCCAGAGATTAAAGCGTAAAACTTATCGCCCGAAATCTTGTATACTCTGCTGTGACTGTATTCTTTGCCGTTTATTTCAGCAATCCATTTTTCGTTAAAACTCCCCTTCGCTAGAATTTGTACCCAATAACATTTTGCTTTTTTATAGTCATCCGCATATACTTTTAATTTTTGAAATAGACTTTCTGCTGAACTGCTATTCATTGTGTTGTGTTTGTTCTTGATATCCGCAAACAAAGTATTGTCTATAGCTTTAATGTCAAACCCGCTCAAATTACCAACTTCAAATCCCTTTATTCCTCCCAGAATTTGTTCATGAAATGTGCCGATAGAATTATTAATTGATTTATCAATCTGGCGTAGAACTTCTGCCTCTATTAAAGTTTCCTGGTCTATTTCATTAAACTTTGCATCAAAAGTTAATTTCAAAGAATCAATTTTATTGCTATAAAATTTTTTCTTTGTGAAAGCCTTCTTTGCTTTTAAATAAGATTTATGGAGTTTTCCAATGCATGCAAGCAAATGTTCATCAGTAATAAAGTGTACGTATTTGTTTTTCATATATTACTTTCGGCTAGTTCTGGCTAAGATAGAGGTTTCAGGGTTAAAAAAAGAGAAGAAAAATTATCATCACCCCCGCCGATACAGAAACTGTAAAGCAGCAATTAGCTGAGGTGGGGGGGAAATCCAAAACCGGGAATTTTATACCGGCTGTGGTAAAGAAGATTGCCACTGGTGCAATTTTGTAAAAGATAATAAGCTGGCGGTAGCTTTACATGATCTGGAGGAGGAAG
>JANLQE010000367.1:0-1733 GCA_031367625.1 Bacteroidota bacterium | reverse complement strand
GACCCGGTTACGGAGGCATTTGACGGCCGAACCAGGTATCTCTATTGAAACTATTCACGGTGTAGGGTACAGGTTTACAACTTTGTGAGAAATATCTTACTAATGATACCCGGGAGCGCAGCTATCCCCGTCATTCATACTAAAGGATAATTTGGCCTTTAACTATAAAGAATTTAGATTTATACCCTTCTTCCAGCCCCTGTTTATCCTGCTTTTCGTACCCCCGCAGCATACTATCTATTAATCATTAAAACCATTAAACCAACCAGCATGAAAAAGTATTTTTTTAAAGACGGAACATTACAGCAAGGACCTTTTGACCTTGAAGAATTAAAATCAAAAAACATTACTGCCGAAACACCTGTTTGGTATGAGGGCTTACCGGAATGGACGACCGCTGGTAAATTGGAAGAATTAAAAGATATTTTTATCGCTGCACCGGCACTTATCAATACAGTCATCCCTCCACCTCCTGCTACAGAAGTAAAGCCTGTAATACCTGTTGCTCCCGAACCGGTAATTACAACTACTGCTGTTACAACTACGGCAGCAAAAGCCGAACCTGTTGCCACTGCTTCTAAACCAATAAGGCAGGCAACTACAAATAAAAAGAGTATGGCCTGGTTGTCGTGGGTGCTTTCATTATTAGTGCTTGGTGCAGTTGGTTATTATATTTACCAGGATATGGAAAAAAATAAACCTGCTGGCAGTAATACAATACAAACTGCGGTAACTGCAGACAGCACAACCACTACCCAGTCATCATCAACACAATCATCAACAGGTGAGACAGCAACAGCAGACACGGCAACATCTCCGGCTATCATGACAGACACAGTAAAAACTGAACCAACCATGACTACGAAAACTCAACCGGTAACAACAACACCGGCAACCGCAGTCACTACCCCGACGACAACAACAAAACCTGTAACAGCACAACAAACCGCTATACAAAAAACAGCTGCCAAAAAAGTGGAAGAAGAAAAGAAGAAACAATTAGCTATGCAGGCTCAAAAAAAAGCTGAGGATGAAAAAAAGAAACTGCAGGCTGCCCAGGCTGCCGCTGCAGTCCGGGAAATGGAAATGCGGAACAACTGGCCTAAATATGTAACATTCGGTAAACTTAATTATGTGACCAAAGGGGATGGTATCAGTGCTTTTGATGTTCCTGTTTATAACGGCACAGATGCTACACTGGATAAAGTAACTGTGCGGATTGATTACATGAAAAAAGAGAAAAAAGTTTTTAAAAGTGAGACGATAGTTATTTATCAAATACCTCCCAGGTCAGGATTAAATGGTAAGGCCCCGGAAAGCAAGAAAGGAGAGAAGGTAAATGTTTATATTACGGGGGTCAATTCCAGAAAATTGCATTTCTGTTATCCGCAAAATAATGGAAATAACGACGATCCTTATTTTTGTAACTAAATATTATTTAAAGAATACAATGTCTCCGCATAATTGCGGGGACATTGTTGTTTTACAAACAGATGAAGTATATTAAATAAAAAAAAGCCTGCTTTCACAGGCCTCTTTCACAAATTCGAATTCAATAAAAATTGTTTAGTGCAGTTAAGATAAGAGCAATTTGGCATCCGGAAAAAAATAAAGCTGTTTGCGGATTTTTATTTTTCACTTTCAGCAGCGCTATCTTTTAGTTTATGTTTTTACACTTATTATAACAGCTTGCTGATACGATTTTATTGATCCTGCTCAATTTCTCATTAAAT
>JANLQE010000366.1:0-4437 GCA_031367625.1 Bacteroidota bacterium | reverse complement strand
AGAAGTAAATGCAGTTATAGGCGGTGAGGGCAATGGCGGTATCATTGTACCCGATCTGCATTATGGCCGTGATGCTTTGATTGGCATTGCATTGTTTCTTACCCATCTTGCACATAGCCAAAAAAGTATTAAGCAGCTCCGCAATACTTATCCGGATTATTTTATCAGCAAAAATAAAATACAACTGCAGAGCGGCGTGGATGTAAAATCCCTGTTTGATAAAATAAAAAAGAAATATAAACACCAGCCCATTAATTCAGATGATGGATTGAAAATTGAATTTGATAATGATTGGGTACATTTGCGCACAAGCAATACTGAGCCCATCATACGCATTTATTCTGAAAGTAATTTTGAAACTACCGCAAATAATATTGCCATGCGGCTGATGAAAGATATACAGGAAGTGATGTAGAGGAATGGTGCATGGTTGACAGGTGATAGTTCACAGCCCTCTGGAAGGACAGATTTTTTTTTAACTCATAACAAATTTTGAACCTCCTCAATTATGAAGTACCAATCATCAACCATTAACTATGAACCATCAACCATGAACAGTTTACTATGAACCGGATTTACTTTGACAATGCTGCTACCACTTCCCTTGATGATGATGTATTACAGGTAATGATGCCTTATCTCACCGAAAAATTCGGCAATCCTTCTTCTATTTATTCTTACGGCAGAGAAACAAAAATTGCCATAGAAAGCGCCCGTAAATCGGTAGCCAGATTATTAAATGCACACCCGGCAGAAATATTTTTTACCAGCGGCGGAACCGAAAGCAGCAATACGGCTATCTATGCAGCAGTAAGAGATCTGGCCTGCAGGCATATCATTACTTCGGTCATAGAACATCATGCAGTATCACATACCGTTCAGCATTTGGATAATATGGATATGGTAAAAGTGAGCTATGTAAAACTTTTGCCAAACGGCCATGTAGATTTAGAAAACCTGGAAGAGTTGCTGGCGGCTTCCAAAGAAAAAACCCTGGTGTCTTTAATGCACGCCAATAATGAAATCGGCAATATTCTTGATATCTATGAAGTAGGAAATCTTTGCAAATTATATAATGCTGTTTTTCACAGCGATACAGTGCAAACAGTTGGCCATTTTCCATTTGACCTTCGCAACACACCGGTACATTTTGTTACCGGAGCGGCGCATAAATTTCATGGCCCCAAAGGCGTGGGTATTTTATACATAAATGAAAATGTCCGCATCAGGCCATTGATATATGGCGGTGGCCAGGAGCGTAACATGCGGGCCGGCACCGAAAATATTTATGGCATTGCAGGCTTTGCAAAAGCTTTGGAAACTGCAACAAAAAATTATGAAACAGACAGTGCTTATATAGGCACATTAAAATATTATATGCACGGGCAGCTAAAAAAACATATTGCAGGTGTAGGTTTTAATGGCGATACGCTGGGCGAAAGTTTATACACAGTGTTAAGTACCAGCTTTCCTAAAACAGAAAAATCAGAAATGATTTTATTTAACCTTGATATAAACAATATATGCGCCAGTGGGGGAAGCGCCTGCGCATCAGGTGCAGAGGAGGGCAGCCATGTAATACGTGCCATAAACAATAATCCAAACCAAATAACCGTACGTTTTAGTTTTAGTAAACACAATACAAAAGAAGAAGTAGATACTGTAGTAGAAAAATTAAAAGAACTGGTATAAATTTTTTATAAGAGTGTGATTGGGCAGGCAAAGGTTTGCATAACGTTAGCTGACTATTAAAGGATATACTTATTTTCACCTTATAAATTTTACCAGGCAGCAAAAATTTAATATCCCAACTGAAGACCGGCTACTTTAAAGCATAGTGCATAAAGTTTATATATTTTTAAACCCGTTCTATTGTGAGAAGACTGTTACTTTGTTACTTATTATCTGCATTAAGTTTTGCTTCTTTGGGGCAGGGATTTTCTGCGCACGGGCTTTTGGAAGCTGTTACTTTGCCCATCACCAAATTTGACAGCTACTTATTAAAAAAAGGATTTATTTATGTTCGCCGCTCCAATCAAAATGATACGATTGCCAAAACGTACAATTTTAAAGGCATTGCAAAACAAAAATTTACAGATTCAATAAAAAGAGAAATAATTAGTTTTACCGGTAAGTCCGGTTTTTATTTTACTTATCATACATTTTCTGAAGGCGAATATCAAAAAATAATAAAGGGATTAAAAGAAGAAGGTTTTTTCTGTAATCTGCAAAAAGATTCCTTACCGGCAGCATCGCTTTTATTTCAAAATAAAGATTTAACCGTAACCATATCTTCTCAACCGGTTGATACCTTAACGCAATATTCTTTCCTGATGCGAAAACAGACTTTGCCCAGCCCCAAAGAAATTCTTTTCGCAGAAGATCTGTCTGTATTTGATTCCCACGAATACCTGCGGTATTATTTTGGAGATAAAAATGTAAAAAAAGATATTTACTACTTATCTCAAAACCAGGTGGGTAAATGTTCTGTTTTATTTTCTAATACCAAACAGCAGGTAGTGTTTTTATGGGCAGATGAAACGAATAACTGTAAGCTTGAAAAAATATATATAGGCGGACAATTAAGAGCCGGAAGTTCATTGGAATATGATAAAATTGTTGCTGAAAATATCTGGCAATTAAAAAGTGGTATTCATGCGGGGATGAGTTTGTATTCATTAAGGCAGCTTAATGAATCTGCATTTAATTTTTATGGCGGCAACTCAGCCAATACAGGCATGGTGCTTAAGGAGAACACCGGTAAACTTGATTTTACGAAGGCAGCAATTATTTTGGGATGTATGAATTGTACTGATGCTGCATCTTTTAAAAGGAGTGTTATAAACTCGGATGATGCTATTAATGAAGGCCTGATACTCTTTGTTCACACGGTAATCCTGGCGGTGAAAAATGATCCTTAATGCTAATAAGTTAATTAAACTTTCTCAACGTCCTCTCTTTTAGACTAAGACCCTGGGCTTTTTTATGGCAGTATCCTGGTGCTGCCCGGGTTTATTGTTCTCTCCGGAATTGTTCTAAAAATTGCTTTTATATTTCCGAAGGAATGAAATAAGATTTTATGCCATCCCTTCGGTATTTTAATTGTTTTGTTGCTGAATGTTCTGTAATAATATCAGTCTTTCCGGATTAAAAAAAACATGTATAAAGCTGCAATGAAATGCTGAAAGAAACGTTCCTTATTTTATTGTTGATTCAAATTTATAAATAAAACAAAAATAATTCTTTATTTTGTAGTAAACATTACAAAGGCAGGATCAAAACAACCGTATTTAATGAGATTTAAAATTACTTTTTTTTTATTGTTGTGCTTTATTGCCCTGCAATCAGGTGCGCAGTCTTATTTTTATAGTAATGGTTATTACGATAACCCCCTTACTTATGAAGCGGGTATTTCATTGGGCCCTATGAATAGTTTAACCGATCTCGGGGGAAGAAGAGGAAATGGTACAAAGGGTACGAAAGATTTAAATCCTAAAAGCACTACATTTTATGGGAGCATTTATGCCTCCGCACTTTATAAACATTTTTTGGCATTAAGAATAGAAGCTACCGCCGGAAGCGTAAAATCAAATGATAGCTTACTGGAGGGTGTAAAAAAGACTGCTATCGGCAGGTACAGCAGAAACCTGAGCTTCCGAAGCCCCATTTATGAGATATCCCTTACCGCAGAATTTCACCCAATAGATTTTTTTAAGAATTTTAACCCCGATAGTTATCCCCCAACATTCTCGCCTTATATCATTGGCGGCATTGGTTATTTTCATTTTAATCCACAGGCAAATCTGAATGGCCAGTGGATTGATCTTCGCCCCTTACACACCGAGGGGGAAGGGTTTGCTGAATATCCCAACAGTAAAGAATATGCGCTTAATCAAATAAATATTCCCATGGGTGTGGGTATAGCGTATGAATTATCTGATAAGTTCAATTTAAGGGTAGAATATATTTACCGGTATTTATTTACCGATTATCTTGATGATGTGCATGATAAATATATTGACCCGGCTGTCTTCAGCCGGTATTTAACCGGCAATGATCTTACCAATGCACTTATATTAAATAACCGGGTAAGGCCCGGCACCCCTTCAGATGAAACTACTGCCCGGCCGGGTGGTAAAAGAGGAAACCCTAATAATAAAGATGCTTATTTTACCGTAAATTTTAAGATTGGGTATGTATTTGGCAGAGAAAAAACAAACTCCGGCGGCGGCGGTAAAAATCGCTTGAAGCAACTTAGGTGCCCTGTATTTTATTAAATTTTTTTCCTGAACTGGTTTATGCCGGAGGTTTATTAATAAAAATTTGGTAGTTTAAAACATTTATATATCTTTATACCGAGATAAACACTAATCCTGCTTATAATTATTTACTCCTTCATCCTTTTTAAAGCCCCGAAAAATATCCCTCTAAAGCCTT
>JANLQE010000280.1:0-2406 GCA_031367625.1 Bacteroidota bacterium | reverse complement strand
AACCTTTATCTAATGTTCTTAAAAACGCCTCTTCTTCTTCTTTAACCACTTTACTTATAAAATCCAGTTGTTGCATTAACTCTGGAAAAACAGCTTCAAATTGTTTGGCAATTACCGGTAGCAATTGATGCAAAAGCGGTTGCTTATAATCCAGATAAGAATAATAATAACGAACAGCCCGGCGAAGGATACGGCGTATAACATAGCCTGCGCCTGTGTTTGAGGGTAATTGACCATCGGCAATGGTAAAGGCAATTGCACGGATATGATCTGCCAATACACGGAATGCTACAGCCCCCTCTATCTCCCCCGGTGGGGGAGGAAATGGAGAAGATTGTTTGGGAGATAATGTTATATCAGGATCATATTTTTTATTTGTAATATTTTGTATTGCATTAATAGTAGGCATAAATACATCCGTATCGTAATTGCTTTGTTTATTTTGCAGCACCCGAACCAATCTTTCAAATCCCATCCCGGTATCTACATGTTTTGCAGGCAGCGGATCCAGGCTGCCGTCTTTTTTTCGGTTGAACTGTATAAATACATTGTTCCATATTTCTATCACCTGCGGATGATCGTTATTTACTAATGTGGCACCGTCTATCAATTTTTTTTCTTCTTCTGTTCTGCAATCGGCGTGTATTTCTGTGCAGGGTCCGCAGGGGCCGGTATCGCCCATTTCCCAAAAATTATCTTTTTTATTTCCCAACAGAATATGATTTTCGGGTAGATATTTTTTCCATTCAATAAAGGCTTCTTCATCTTTTGGCAAGCCTTCTTTTTCATCTCCTTCAAACACGGTTACGTATAAGTGCTCTTTGGGAATTTTATAAATTTCCGTTAATAATTCCCAGCTAAAGGCAATAGCTTCTGCTTTAAAATACCCGCCTTTCGGATGTGCGGGGTCGCCAAAACTCCAGTTGCCCAGCATTTCAAACATGGTATGGTGGTAAGTATCTACGCCTACTTCTTCCAGATCGTTGTGCTTGCCACTTACCCGCAGGCATTTTTGTGTATCTGCAACCCGTTGGCAGGGCGGTGTTTTATTGCCAAGAAAATAATCTTTAAACTGGTTCATACCAGCATTGGTAAATAAAAGCGTGGGATCGTTTTTTACAACAATAGGCGCCGATGGCACAATGCTGTGTTGTTTTGATACAAAGAAATTTAAAAACTGTTGCCTTATTTCAGGAGCCGTCATCATATTTTCAATTGTTTGAATGGGTTGCTTATTGTAATTTATCGGTTTATATTTGTGTGCTTTGATAAAAGCTGAATAATAGTTTTTGTACAAGAGTGCCCTTCGTTGGTCAGGATAAAACGCTGCCAATGAAGTTAAAAAATGTTACCAGTGCCGGTAACAAAATAAAATTACCCCGATCTTATTCAGGCAGCAAATTTAAGTAATTCAGCATGAGTTTTACGGGCCTCTTTTATGGCTTTTGCATTTTATGAAAAAAATAAAATACTATTATAACACACATACACTGCGGTATGAAAAACTAATAACACCGCTACGGGTTAAGCTGCTGCGTTTTTTTGCTTTCCTTTCGGCATTACTGGTTAGCTCTGCAATAGTTATTTATTTATACAATCGTTTTTTTCCAAAACCAACAGATATTGAAAGTAAAAGAAAGTACGAAGTTTTAAAAGAACGTTATGGCTCTATAAACAATAAGGTACAAATGCTGCAGCAGCAAATGGCCATATTGGAAAAAAGAGATAATGAAGTATATCGTTCTATTTTTGAAGCTAACCCGCTGCCGGACAGTATGCGGGCCAAAGAAATTGATAAGAAAAAGGAACTGGATAAAGTAAATGTAATAAGCGATGATATTATTGGTAAAGATATAAGCAATCAATTAACGAACATCTCTTCCAGGGTAGCCTACCAGTTTAAAAGTTATGATGGTATAGAAAAACTGATTAGAAACCAGGGTGCAAAACTGGCCAGCATACCCGCAATACAGCCGGTGAGTAATAAAGAACTTACCAGAATAGCCAGCGGCTTTGGTATGCGCATACATCCTATTTACGGCATTGCAAAAATGCATAATGGCCTTGATTTTACTGCCCCGCAGGGCACACCTATTTATGCAACCGGTGATGGTACCGTAACAGCCGCAGGAATGGGCACCGGAACGGGAAATCATGTAATCATCAATCATGGATATGGGTACGAAACCGTGTATATGCACATGGTACGGGTAAAAGCCAGGAATGGGCAGCATGTAAAACGTGGCGAAGTAATAGGATGGGTGGGCAGTACCGGAGCCAGCACCGGGCCACATTGCCATTACGAAGTACATATTAATGGAAACCCGGTGGACCCTGTGTATTTCTTCTTTAATGACCTGAATGCAGAGCAATATGACCGTCTGCTGAAAATTGCAGCAACGGGTA
>JANLQE010000237.1:0-14191 GCA_031367625.1 Bacteroidota bacterium | reverse complement strand
TTATCTTTTTGAATATGCAGATATTTAGATGGCAAACCTATTGTTTCTAAATATTCATAAAGATGAGCATTATCAAAACAGCAACTGATGTTCGTCAGTCTGGAGAGATGTGTATCTAATGCCTTTACCTAAAACCTGGAGCCTGAGGTTTTATAAAAATTATTCCAATGGTAATCCTCAATGTTTGATCAACGGCTAAAAACTATTTACGAAATAAATTATTAGTGTAGTATATTTAAAAAATAAAATATAAAATATAAAACATGAACCGCAGAAAATTTTTGCATACCAGCTCATTAACAAGCCTTGTACTGACGGCAGCAGGTATTAGCTCTTTCACTGAAAGTACAGACAAGTACGAAAATAAAAATTCCCTCTTTAATGATGATTTTAGTTTGAATGAAATTACCATTGATGAATTACAGCAAAAAATGAAAAATGGTACACTAACTTCTGAGCGCATTACAAAAATGTATCTTAAACGCATACTGGATATTGATAAAAAAGGCCCCGGATTAAATGCGGTTATTGAAATAAACCCTGATGCCATTGAGATTGCAAATTCTCTTGACAGAGAAAGGAAAGCAGGAAAACTGAGAGGGCCACTTCACGGTATTCCGGTACTTGTAAAAGATAATATTAATACTGCAGGTAAAATGATGACCACTGCGGGGGCTCTTGCGTTAAAAGGAAACTATGCTGCAAATGATGCATACATTATAGAACGCCTGAGAGAAGCAGGTGCAGTTTTGCTTGGCAAAACAAATCTTAGTGAATGGGCTAACTTCCGCTCAAGCCGCTCTACCAGTGCATGGAGCAGCAGGGGAGGGCAAACAAAATCTCCTTACGTACTGGATAGAAATCCATCAGGTTCAAGTGCCGGTTCGGGTGCTGCAACATCTGCAAATCTTTGTACCATTGCCATAGGCACCGAAACAAATGGTTCCATTGTTTCGCCGGCATCTATAAATGGTTTGGTAGGCATAAAACCTACTGTTGGTTTATGGAGCAGGGCGGGCATTATTCCCATTTCTGCTACGCAGGATACTGCTGGCCCAATGGCAAGAACGGTGAGAGATGCTGCCATATTATTGGGAGCTTTAACAGGTATTGATTCATCAGATGCCATTACAAATGAGAGCAGGGATAAATCGTTTAAAGATTACACAAAATTTTTGGATAGCAATGGTTTAAAGGGAAAGAAAATTGGTATAGAAAAAACCCATTTAAAAGGCCATGAAGGAGTTGTTGCCTTATTTCAGGCAGCAATAGATTTGATGAAAAACCAGGGGGCTGCAATTATTGAACTGGACATTATAAAACCGCTTGCTGAAATTGGGGATGCAGAATTTACTGTGCTGCTGTACGAGTTTAAAGATGGCGTAAACCGTTACTTATCTAATGCAAATGCTAAAATGAAATCGCTGGAAGAAGTGATTGCTTTCAACAGGCAAAATGAAAGTATTGCCATGCCTTATTTTAAACAGGAAACTTTAATTGCAAGCAATGAAAAGGGTGATTTGAATAGTAAAGAATATAAAGATGCCCTGGCAAAAGTTCTCACCAGCCGCAGCATAATTACTGACCTTATAAAACAAAATAACCTTGATGCATTATGCGGTGTTAGCAGTGGTTTGGCAGGTTGTATAGATTTAGTGAATGGAGATTACCGCACAGGTAATTCAATGTCGGGCCCGGCTGCTATGGCCGGTTATCCGCATATTACTTTACCCATGGGGTTTGTGCATGATCTTCCGGCAGGTATTTCTTTTTTTAGTAGTGCTTATACGGAGCCTCAACTATTAGGTATAGCTTATGCATACGAGCAAAAATCGAAGCATAGAAAAGCCCCTGGTTTTATAAAGCAGATAATATAATCAGCTATCAAATAAATTATTTATCAATGCAGAGAAATTCAAAAGCCGCTTCACATAAAATGAAGCGGCTTTTTTTATAATACTAAAATAATATAAATAATACACAGTAATAATCTACCTGAGCATAATTAAAATAAATTAGTAGCCGGCATTCTGAGTTAGACTGCTATTTACTTTAATTTCTCTATCAGGAATTGGGTAAACCAATTTTGTAGAATTCCATGCCAATGCCCCTACGCTACCCTGTAATCTTTTTACATCATGAAGTTTAAATCCTTCAAAGGCTAATTCCAACTTTCTTTCTTTCAAAATTTGAGCTAAATTAACGGTAATAAATGCAGATAATCCTACACGGTTGCGAATTCTATTAATGTCATTCAATGGTGTATCACCTATAGCTGAGCTCAACCTAAAATTACTTTCCGCTCTTATTAAAAACATTTCTGCCAAGCGGCTTACATGCACATTTCCATACCCATTTTCAAACTTTCCTGTAAAAATAGAACCCCCATCGTTATAAAAAATACTCAGGCGTTCGTCACCGGGTTCGTAAAGACTCAAGTGATTGTTATTGATAGAAATATCGCCTCTTCCATTAGATGAAAAGAAGGTATTAAAATCATTTACACCCTGAGTTGCATTTACCTGCATCGCAAAAATATCCTCTTTTGTATTAGATACAGGAACCGGTCCGTTAGGGCTGAAAGGAAATTCATCAGCATAATTAGCATTCAGGCTATATTTATTGGAAAAAATAACCCTGTTTGCAGCCTGCACAGCATTGGTATAATCGCCTTTTTGCAGGTACACCCTGGCCAACATGGCGGCTGCGGCATATTTGGTTGCAAAAAAACTATTGGTTGCCGGTAATTTAGCTTCCGCCTCTGTAAGGTCTTTGATCACCTGGTCGTAAACTTCTGAAACTTTATTTCTGGCCACCTGGCTAGCCGCTGTAATGCTACGGGTCGGTAATAAAACAATTGGCACGCCCGGATTACTTGCTGGTGTACCATCATTCCAGGCCTTTGCAAACAATCTTACCAGGTCAAAATAAACCGTGCCCCGTATAAATTTTGCCTCTCCTTCTACTCTATCTTTTTGATTTGCAATTACCACATTTAAAGCACCTAAAACATTATTTACATCGTTAATGGTGTTGTACCCAGTTAGCCAGGTGTTAGTGATAAAGCCGTTATCTACAGGAATAGATTTATTAAAAATCTGCGTTAACCCCTGAAAGGTGCCAGACCATATCAGTTCATTATTGTCCCCTAATAATTCAGTATTTAAATAAACCCTACCTCCATATAAATTAGCAACGCCCATATCAGCATAAGAGCCTACCAGAGCCACCTGTACATCACTGCTTGTTTTTAATGCGACATCTTCTGAGATACTTTGGGTAGGTATTGTATCCAGTGCTTTTTTACAACTACCTGTAACCACTATGCTAAAAATAATTGTAGCAAATATTTTATTTTTCATATTATAAATTTTATAGCATTTTAAATTATAAACCAATATTGAATCCGAAAACAATTGTTTTCAATTGAGGAGCAGAATAAAAATCCTGTCCCTGGTTAATATTTGAGGCCTGGAAATCAGCATTCACCTCCGGATCCCAACCTTTGTATTTAGTGATAGTGAATAAATTTTGCCCTCTTACGTAAAACCTGGCTTTATCAATATGTAATTTTGAAATGATAGATTTTGGAAGATTATATCCCAGCGTAATGGCTTTTACTCTTAAATAAGAGCCGTCTGAAATATACCGGCTTGAATTGTCCGTACCATTTGCAAAAAATAATCTTGCTTCCGGTACCTGGGTTATATCTCCTGCTTTCTTCCATGAATTTAACTGGTCACGTGTCTGGTTGTCAAATCCATTGCTGCCGCTGGCAGACATATACTGGCCGCCACCATTAAATATTTTATTTCCTTTTACACCCTGTAACAATACATCCAGATCTAATCCTTCATAACTAAAGTTGTTCCGGATACCATAAATAAAATCAGGATTCGGTTTTCCTATCACCACATCCTGGGCTGCGTTATAATCATTAGTTGTTGTTCTGTCTATTTTTCCATCGGGACCAACTGTGTTTTTATAAAAAAGAGCATCTCCGTTTTTAGGATCAGCACCTGCAAATTCTCTGGCGAAGAATACGCCTAAGGGCTGGCCTTCTTTTGCCCTGTTTAAAGTACCTATCTGCTGGCCACCCAGGTCAGTTATTTTATTTTTATTGGCTCCAAAGTTTATGCTTGTGGTCCATTTAAATTTACGGGTTATAATATTATCGGTGTTTACAGTAAACTCAAATCCCTTATTGCTTAACTTGCCTAAATTGCGAAGTATGGTAGAAAAACCACTAGTACCCGGTACATCTACATTAAGTAATAAATCTCTTGTTTTTCTTTCATAATAATCAACTTCTACAGATATCCTGTTTTTAAAAAAACTAGCTTCGATACCTCCATCAAAACTGGCAGTAGATTCCCATTTCAAATCAGGATTTGCCAACTGTGTAGGGTGTTGGCCTGGTAAACCTCCGTATGCAGCATTACCTGAATATAAGCCTCTTGCTGCAAAATTGGGTATTTCAGAATTTCCAGTAGTACCATAGCTTGCTTTTAATTTTAAGAAGCTGAGCCATTTTATTTTCTGTAGAAATTTTTCTTCAGACATAATCCAGCCAACTGATGCCGCAGGGAAAAATCCGTAACGGTTGTTTACACCAAACCTTGATGAACCATCATACCTGCCGCTTAAGGATAAAAGATATTTGTTATTAAACTTATAATTTGCCCTGAGAAAATAAGAAAGTAATTTCCAGCTTGAACCTGAAGAACTTATTGCAGTAGGAGTAGCAGCACTGGCTAATTTCTTATACGCATCGCTTGGGAACTGTTCGCCGGTTAAATTACTTGATGAAATTCTCCAATCCTGATAGCTGGTACCTGCCACAACATCCAAAACATGCAGTTGAGAGAATGACTGATTATATTGGAAAAAATTATTGGTATTTATATTCAGTATTTCATCTGAAGAATAAAAGCCCTGTCCGCTCGGCACTCCTAAATTACGTGCTGTCAATCGCCCATTATAATTTTCTTCATTCTGGTTTGTTTGATCTATCCCCAATTCACTTCTGAAATTGAGTCCTTTTAAAATATTTATACTGGTAAACAGGTTACCCAAAGTATGGTTAACGGTCGTTTTATAAAATGCATTTTCAACACTTAAATAAGGATTATAATAAACCGGGTAGTTGGTGTTAGGCCGCCCGGTTACATTATCTAGTGCACCGCTTGTTAAACCTGTCCTGGGATCTATTAATGGAGTAATAGGAGATAAAGCCACAATCTGCAATGGTGTGGCAAATGCATTATCATTAGACACCCGGTTATTATTTGACCGTACAAAACTCATGTTCATTCCAAATGACAGCCAATCTCTAACCTTGTGCTCAAGATTTAACCTTCCGCTATATCTCTTAAAACTATTTCTAACAATTATACCATCCTGGTCGAGGTACTGACCACCCATGTAAAAAGTAGTTTTTTCATTGCCTCCTGAGAAGTTTAAATCATATTGTGAGATGGGCGCTTTTTGAAAAGCCTGGTCTTGCCAGTCAGTATTCACTTTATATGTTTTATAGTCGTCGGTACCTGCAGCATACCTTTTAAGCCTGCTTTCTGTAAACGTTACATAATCAAAAGAGGGATCCAGCCGAAACGCATTAGCTGCAGCCATCCTGAAGTATTCAACATATTCCTGTGCATTTAAAAAATCTCTTTTACCAGTTGGCTTTTGCGTGCCTGTAAAATATCCAAATTCTATTTTTGATTTGCCGGCCTTTCCTTTTTTTGTGGTTATTAATACTACACCATTTGAACCTCTTGATCCGTAAATTGCTGCAGCAGAAGCATCTTTTAAAATTTCGATAGATTCTATATCGTTTGAATTAATATCTGCCAGTGAATTGGTTTGTGCACCATTACTGGATAGATTACTATTTTGTAATGGAATACCGTCAATGACATACAGCGGCTCATTACCCGCAGTTACAGAGGCAGAACCCCGAATGCGTATATTAATTCCCTGACCCAATTTGCCATTTTGCTGGCCAACAAAAACCCCGGCTGCCCTGCCCTGAATGGCACTTTCAAAGGAAGTTACAGGAGTGTTGGCTAATTCCTTAGCTCCCACTTTGGATACCGACCCTGTAACATCACGTTTAATTTTAGTGCCATACCCAACAACAACCACTTCTGATAAAGAATTTTCTGCCTGTATCAGCAAAATATTACCCGATTTATTAACTGGAACTTCCTGGGCATTATAACCAACATAAGAAACAATCAATGTTTTTGCATTAGCAGGCACATTGAATTTAAAGCTGCCGTCAGGCATAGTGGTGGTAGAATTGGTTGCGCCTTTTACCTTTATGGTAACCCCGATTATAGCAGATCCATCTTTTGCATCTGTTACTTTACCAATCACCTCTTTTGTTTGCGCCTGTGTAAAAGTGCATGAGGCTAAAAAAATCAGAAAAAATGTAAGGTTTTTCATATTCAGTATAGTTTTGTTTTTCAAAATTATGAAAAATAAACATGAGTACTAAAAATTATTTATTTCTATTTTCCTCAATACCTCTCCCGGGGATTTGTGCCTGGCGAGGACGTTGCTTTTGCCAGCAGGCAGTTGTTTATTTTAAAAATCCATTTTCCAGCAACGTCTGTCCAGAGACTTGTGTGTTGGCCGAGGACGTTGCGTTTATCAGCAGCAGTTATTTTATTTTAAAAAATCTGTATCTGCTATTTGCATAAAAATTTGTAACAGGGTAAAGAAAATCTAAATGACACAGGTTGCTTAACTGGCATTGAATAAAAATAAGGCAATTTGTTTACGCAACATCCTCAGCTAACACAGAGCCGGGGAAAGGAGTTGCTGGGAAGAAGCACACTAATGCTGTTGATCGGTAACCAGGCCGGCAGCGACCAACGGCGCAAAAGTTCATGATAGCTTTTTATTTCCTGGGCCGGCTCACCTCCACCAGTATTGCTTTCATGGTAGTAGTGCCGACATTTTTTACACTATGTGTCTCAGCAGGTCCTATCATCATCATTCCTTTTTTTAATTCAACCACAGTTTTTTTGCCATCTTTATCAGTAAACTCTCCTTTGCTTCCCTCTATTACATAAAGTGCATTATCAGGATGAGAATGCAAAGCAGACGATTGGCCTGGCTTGTAACTGATCTCCAAAACTCTTATGCTCATTGTATCGGCGGCTACTTTGTAAAGATTTCCGGCTACTTTAGCGGCATCGTTGGCAGCATCCCAGGTCATTGTTCCCATTGGCCGTCTAACTTCTACGAGTATCACTTTAAGGCTTGTCTTGCCGGTATTTTTAACGCTATGAGATTCGCCAGGCTTTATCATGATTGTACCGGTTTTCATTTCATTCTCTATTTTTGTTCCGTCTTTTCCATAAAATGTTGCCGTGCCTCCCTGGGCCGCATAAATAGCATAGTCAGGATGAGAATGCAAGGCAGATGAATCGCCCGGATTATAAGTCGCTTCCAAAATTCTTATTCCCATTGTATCGGCTGCAACTTTGTATAAACCGGGGGCTGCCTGTACAGCATCCGGTACATCCGTTTGCACCGCTTCTGTTTTTGTATTGACCGTACTATCGGTTGTTTTTAAATCTACCTCTTTTTTGCCTGACTGGTTGCAGGCGGCAAGGGCTATAGAAATACCCAATACCAAAAAGAGCCTGGTTTTGATTTGCTGATTCATAATTAATTTTTTTAACTGGTTGATAAAATATTAAGAGCAGAACCTGTGATGAGCGGAGGGGCAAGTTGTTTGATAAGCCTAAGATAATATTTGTTTTGAAGAATTGAAAGAACTTCTTTCTGTGGCATGGAGGCACCAAGCCAGTGCAAGCACTGCATATCTGAATCAAGAACAAAATAGGTATAATCCTTTTGTTGAGGAGATATGTGGGGCAGGTATGCAAGTTAGGCTGTGCATTTATAATCTGGAGTGCAATATTAATTTTTTGCTTTGTTTAATTCAAGCTTTTCTATCCCGGGCAACGCTTCTCCCGGCATTTGTGCCGGGGCTGAGAACGTTGCGTTTACCAGTAGGCAGTTGTTTATTTTTTGTAACCTGGTAAAGGAAATACCATGCCTGCTGTATGAAACAGGTTGCTTTACAGGCATTGAATAACGTTAGGCTAATTCCGTTACGCCAAGTGCTGGGGGAGCGGTTACCCGGAAGGAAAAAATTAAACTTCTTTAATCTCACAATTAATTACTTATTTCTCAATCTTTTGCTTATTTTACTTCGGTCACAGATCCTGGTATCCTTTTAATTACGCAACGATATAAATTTTATATCTCTTCCTGCCCACATTATCATAAACAGATTTTTAACCTCAAAACAACTATAATTATGAAAAAATGGATGTTTGTATTTACAGCCAGCACTTTAATAGTTGCAGCCTGTAACAATCAAAAAACAACAACAGCATCAGGTGCAGAAACGGGTATAAAAAAAACGGTAACCCTGCCATACACGGCTGCTTATTCTTCTTCTTTTGAAATGGGTAACCCGGAGCATACCGCTACTATACTGCAGGGCAGTTGGAAAGACTGGGAAGAAAATAAATTAGACAACATGAAAAACTGGATGGCCGATACTATTGTGGCTTTTAACAGTAGTAATATAATGGTAAAGGGTGTGGACAGTATGATGGCCATGTGGAAAAGAGACCGGGCAGCATACAGTTCGGTTATAGATACAGTTGACGCATCAATTGCTCTACGCAGTACAGATAAAAAGGAAAACTGGGTGCTGGTATGGGCCAGGGAAATAGATACCAAACCGGACGGAACAAAAGATACTGTTGCGTTGATGGAAACCTGGCGGATTAATAAAGATGGCAAAGCCGATTATCTTTTGCAGTATGACCGGCATAAAAGAAAATAAATACTGATTATATTTTTTTCCTGCTGTAATATTTGTGGCGGCCATTTTTTTGGCCACTGCTTTTTTGCGGGAGTGTTGGTGGCATCAGCCAATAGAAAGCACATACCCCCAACTCGTAAGAGCCGGTCCGGCTCACCGAATAAATATTCATCAGCATGGAGAAAAGAGTGCCAGGCTGCCTGACACTAAGATGGGTAAAATCTTTTTCATAGATAAGATTGATAAAATATTGCGGAATTTATTTCTCAGCAACGTCTCTCCCAGGCTTTGTGCTATGGCTGAGGACGTTGCGTTTATTAACTGCAGTTTCTTCTGCTTTAAAATCCACATCAGCCATTTCCATAAAATATGTAACCGGGTAAAGAAAAATGTTCATGGAACAGTTTGCTTGACAGGCATTGAATAAAAATCAGGCAATTTGTTTACGCAACGTCCTTAGCTAACACAGAGCCGGGGAGATGCGTTGCTGGAAAGTAGAATTTTTTTATAAAATTATTTACTTAATATAGTTTTCATTTCTTTTTCTTCTGTCTTTTTGCCTGATCAAAAAGAAACAACAAAATCAAGAACAAAAGATATACAGCCCTTTTGTTCGGCAGCTACGTTGGGCTGTAGTGCAAAGTAAACTGTGCATTTATAAATCGATCTCAGTTATATTATTTTGTATTTCGTTTTTGTTTGTTGATTTTAAAAGTAATCCAATACAATTTTACCAACCCATAGCAACCTGTTTCTCACAACGGTTTGAAGGATGGGCCTCAGAAAAAATTGCGTTAAGAAAATTATTAAATAAGCCGGTATAGACTTTCTAAATTTTGAGAAGTTCAAAGAACTCAGCACTGTTTGAGCCGGCACAAAGAAATAAACATTATACCTTAACCGGCGAGTTCGCTGATTTCGGCTTATTCAATAATTTCGTAGCTTTTTTTTCTGTAGCCCTTGATTTTTGTTTCTTTTCATCAAGGAAAAGAAAGAGAAAGTTTTTTTTTATAAATAAATTACTTAATATAGTTTTCATTTCATTTTCTTCTATCTTTTTGTTTGATCAAAAAGAAACAACGAAATCAAGAACAAAAGATATACAGACCTTTTGTTAGGCAGCTATATTGCGCTGTGGTGCAAAACAGGCTCAACATTTATAGCCTGAAGTTTATTATTAATTTTTTACTTCATTTAATTCAGGCTTTTTTAAAACTTATAAACCCATCCATGAAAATATTTTTATGCCCTTATATCCAAATTTATTAGCTACATTCAATTGCGATTGATTAATATATTTTATAATATTGATCAGTTAACCATTACTAACACGGTGAAAACGTAGTAAAAATTCACCACTAACGCTTGAGATTTTCACTAATTGCCATGCCCTACTGTAAAAACCTTTACCTGGCCTGCCTGCTCTGTGTGGTAGTGAACATTTCTCTTGCCCAATCAACCTCTGTATATTTTTCTTCTTTAAGTTCCACTGTTTATGGTAACAGGATTGCTGCATTAAAAGCAAGAAAGATACCTGCTGTATATCCGGAGAAAAAAGAACAGAAAACGTATGCAGAAATTATCAAAGACCGCAACGAAAACCTCCTGTCTGATTTTGTAAACGACAGGATAGTTTACGATACCATGCTGCTCAATAAAAGCAACAGCATTATCAAAAAAATACAGGCTGCCAACAAACAGTTTTCATTCGACAGTATCCAGGTATTTATAAACCGCTCGCCTGTGGCCAATGCATCCTGCTATGGTGAGGGAACCCTGTTTATAAATCTTGGATTATTTCTGTGGGTGGATACAGATGATGAACTCGCACTTATTATAGGGCACGAGTTATCTCACCAGTTCCTCAACCATTCAGAAGCTAAAATAAAAAAGAATATTGCCCTGATATCTTCCGAAGATTTTATCAAAGAAATGAATGCCATCAAAAAATCTTCCGATGGAAAATATGAGCGTTATAAAAATCTGATGAAAGATATGGTAACGCAGAACGGTACACACAGCAGGTACAAAGAATCAGAAGCCGATAGCCTGGGAGTGTTGCTGATAAAAAATGCCGGCTACGATGTAAAGAATGCAGCACTGGTACTCTTAAAACTGGATCATGTAGATGATCTCTTTACTTCGGATAACCTGTATAATGTTACAAAAACATTTGAAAAAACCGGGGCAGATATCGCCATTCTGAAAAGAAATACAAAATACAATGGCCTCTCTATGGTTAATGTAACCATGAATGCCGATAAAGATTTTGACTCTGTAAAAACACATCCCGATTGTATTGCACGGTATAAACAAATAACGCAAAATTTACCACCTTCTTCCGGCATGGAATGTTGCAAAGCCATTACTCCTTCTCTAAAAGTATATAAGGAAAGAGCACTTATTGAAATTACCCGCTATGCGTATGAATCCCGGCGCTATACTCTCTGTGTGCATCTCTGCCTTTTTGCTTTGCAGAATGGTTTCAGCGATGCCATGTACAGCAGCTTTTTATCTGCCAGTTTCTCTGGTATTTATTTGGCAGATAAGCATTTTGAAAAGTTTAGCGTAACCGATATGAAGGCAAAAAATGGCAGCAGCTTAAAAGAATTACAGGATATTATTTTTAATGCAAACAGTACCAACATAGCCAGAATAGCTGCTTATTTTTTAAATAATATTTCCCCGGCCAATAGAGAAGAGTATAACTTTTGCCAGCTTATTTACAATATAGCTACCAGCAATGCCGAGGCTGCTTTGTTACAAACAAAATATACAACTGCTTTCCCTTACAGCAAATACAATTATTTATTAAAAATCAAAACCCAGTAAAAATGAAAAAAAGTATGTTGAAGATCTCGTTAATGTTGCTATCGCTTGGTGCCATACAACAGGCCACAGCACAAAACAAAGAATTTGAAAATGTAATAGAAGTAAGCCTGCAAAAAACCGTAACTATCCGGAACAACAATACCATTGTAGGCTATGCCCTGTTTTATAAAGTGGATAAAATGAAGAAGGCTGCTTTATACCGCCTGGAGATACTGGACGAAAACCTGAAGTCTATCGGCAGCAACGAATTTGAAGGATCCAAAGAACTGGTTTTACTTGATGCCGTTTATGAGTCGCAGCACATCATGCTGGCTTTTGCAGATACAAAAAAAACAGATGGCTATACAAAGTTTGTAAAGATCTACGATCTTAAAGGAAAAGAAACCGGCATGGTATCTTATGATCCTGAGAAAGCAAAAAAAGGCATGTTTGGTGCAGCTATAGCCGAGCAAATGGAAAAATATTATAACGGTTATAACAACGTAGAAGGAAAAGGATTTGTTTGCGTATATCAAAGCCAGGCAAAAACCGGAGGGGCAGATATACAGATGATAAATCAGGATGGAAAACTGAAATGGGAAAAGAACATGACAGAAGAAAAAGGTAACCGGATGGATCTTTACCTAAGCACCTCTACACCCAATGCATTAATATTTTTCTGTGTAACCCGTAATGGTCTTATGGCAAAGGATTCAAAGAATTTTATTATTGGGCTTGACCCCGAAAATGGCAAAGAGCTTTACAGGAAATCTATGGAAATCAATAACCTTGCCTGGGAGCCCATGCTGTTTAAAACGGCTACTGATGGTAAATTTAAAATGATCTCTACCCTCTCTGATGAAGCAGATAAATTTTATTCTGCCAAACCAATAGGATTTAATATCTCCGATTTTGATGAAAAAACCGGGGAGATAAAATTAGTTAAAAACTTTTTGTACGAGAAAGATCTTGGGCGGGTGCTGGATATGAAAGATCAAAGTAAATCAGAAGACGGCTATATTCAGATACACGATATTACGCTGATGTCTGATGGCAGCACGGTAATGGTAGGCGAATTTTTCCGCCGTACCGTAAGTGCACTGGGCATGGCAGCAAAATTATTATCCCGTGGGCAGGGTTCTGCCTCGCAGGTCACTATCGGGGATATGTTTCTGTTGCGCATTGATAAACAAAACAAACCGGTATCGCTGGAAAAGATTTCCAAGTCAGTAGAAAGAGTTGGCCTGCCGGGAGATGGAATTCCTATCGGGCTCATGCAACGGGTATTGAAAATGGATGGCGAATTTGGGTATCTATATACAGATGAAACTGCAGAGAGCAACCAGAAAACCGTATTAGCCACAGGCAGGTTTGAAGATGAAAAATACGGCACGAGCGCCATCAGCTTTAATGAAGGCAAAGGTTTTAAGATCAAAAAATTTAACCTGGATAAAGAAGGTAAGACCAGGCTTTATCTTACCAGGGCAAAGCCGGGCCATGTGATGGTAATGAAATACATTAAAAAGGAAAAGAAGATATTGCTTAGCCTGGAAAGAGTAGATTAAACCAGCATAAGTTTTAATATTTGAGGGCAGGATGTATTCCTGCCTTTTTTTATTTGTAAATGAGCAACAGGGGCCTTAATAGCTTTTGCATAAAGGTATTTTTTACTTTTCTACCTGCAGCATTCCTGCATCTGCTTTGCCTTCCGCAGGAGTAACGTTTTCGATAGTGGGCTTGCCAAACCAAAGCCCCTTCTTTACTTCACATTTAAAGAAATATTCTTTTCCAAACTTTACTTTAACCGGTATATCAGTGTCTCCTTTGTCATCAATGGCTATGGTAAATTTCCCTTCTTTCAAAACCTTTATACTCATTACCGTATTTGCTTTTAATTTATATATCAGCGAATCATTAATATAAACAGGCACTTTTTTTACCGGGGCATTTATCCAGGGAATAAAACTGCGGTAAAAATATAAAGTTGCATAAGGGATGCTGTCTTTTTTTGAGACAATAATTCCTGTTGATTTTTTTGCTGATGTATTGCTGCTATCAGCAATTTTAATCTGGGCAAAACCTGTAGCAGTTATTAAAAAAATTATTAAGAGCGTAATTAAATATTTCATAGGATAAGCAGTTTTGAGTATCAAAGATAATTGTAAAAATATACCTTATTATAGATTAAGTAATGATTATTTCACAGCAACTCCTCTCTCATAATTTGTGCCGGGGCTGAGGCATTTGCGTTTGCCAAAAGGCGTTTATTGTAAAAATTCACATCGCCATTTCATAAAATATGTAACCGGGTAAAGAAAATGTACATGGAACAGTTTGCTTTACAGGCATTGTATAAAAATCAGGCAATTCGTTTACGCAACGTCCTCACCAAACACACAAACCTGGGGGACACGTTGCTGGAAAAAAAGCTTACTGAAGGCATTTTATTTATTTGATCGCTGCTAATACTTTTGCATCTGCATTTTTGCCAATAAAAGTTGCCAGGTCGCCGGCGGTATTTAA
>JANLQE010000003.1:0-5026 GCA_031367625.1 Bacteroidota bacterium | reverse complement strand
GGTCCTAATTGTTTATGTACTTCTATTGCGCAGCCAATTATTTTATATGTTAATTCATCCAGATATTTTTGGGTAATCATTTTTGTTACATTTCTCTTTTATCAAACATACTATTAATATGTGTACCTATGTATCTATGTGCCTATGTGGTGAAACTACTCAAAAATGCCAACCCATAATCGCCACCAAGGTCATCAATAATAAATTAAACATACTTATCGGTAATAAATATTTCCATTCTAAATTTAATAATTGATCAATACGCAGCCGTGGAAATGTCCACCTGAACCACATGATAACGAATATAAGGAAAAAAACTTTTCCCATAAACCATATAGATGAAGGGATAAAATCCATCACATGATTAAAGCTTTCCCAATGCCCGATGTGCAACGGCATCCAGCCGCCGAAAAATAATATGGCACCAATGCTGCACACAATAAAAATATTAACGTACTCTGCAAGAAAAAATAAAGCGAATTTCATTCCTGAATATTCTGTGTGAAAACCTGCGGTGAGTTCACTTTCTGCTTCTGCCAGATCAAAGGGTGCCCGGTTTGTTTCTGCAGTTACGGCAATTATAAATATTACAAATGAAATAAGCGCCGGGATATGCCCTTTAAAAATCCACCAGCCATTTTGTTGTGATGCAATGATATCAGAGATCTGCAGGCTGCCGGTAAGTACAACAATGGAGATAACAGATAGCCCTGCACTCAGTTCATAGCTCACAATCTGTGCACCACTCCGCATGGCACCGAGTAAAGAATATTTATTGTTGCTTGCCCAGCCCGCCATTAAAATACCAATTACAGAAACAGAAGAAACTGCACTGACATAAAGCACACCAATATTCAAATCCCACATCTGAAACCCTTTGGCAAAAGGGATTGGCGCCATAATCAGCATTGCAACGATCATTACTACAAAAGGTGCAAGGTTGAATAAAAATTTATCTGCACCATCAGGTGTAAGCCCTTCTTTCATTGCAAGTTTCAGCGTATCTGCAACGGTTTGTAATGACCCCTTGTATCCAACACGGTTTGGCCCGATACGAATCTGCATGTAGGCCGAAACTTTTCTTTCCATCAATACCAGCACTAAACCAAGTACAGCAAATAATGTGATGACAGATATTCCTACTATCACAAATTCAAACAGCAATGCCAGTGCTGGATTGAATGTACTGTTCAACCAGGTGTGAATAAAATCCGTTATGCCTTCGAGACTGAACATATTTAATTTTCATTTTTTGAAGAATGTTAAGATTTCACCACATAGGATCATAGGCACTTAGCAACACATAATATTTGGTAGCTTACCAATAGTTATTCTTCTTTATACTATTATTAATTGTATCTATGTTTATAACATTTATTTCTTTCTTCAACCTATTTCTATGTGTACCTATGTTTCTATGTACCTATGTGTTTAAAAAAATTATCTATCTATATCCGGTACCACTAAATCCAAAGTTCCCATGATTGCTACAAGATCTCCTATCTTGTGCCCCCTCGCCATGTGGTTGAGTGCAGAGAGATTAGAAAATCCGGGGGAACGGAATTTTATCCGGTAAGGTGTGGTGCCGCCTTCGCTTACAATGAACACACCAAATTCACCACGTGCTGTTTCTACCCTCGAATAAAATTCCCCTTTCGGTAACTTCAAAACTGCTTTTGTTTTTGCAACAAAATCTCCTTCCGGAATATTATCAATGAGTTGCTCTATGATAGAAAGTGATTGACGCATTTCCTGCATACGAACCAAATAGCGGGCAAAACAATCACCACCGCTTTCAATGATCTCATCAAACTGCAACTGACTGTAAACTTCATACGGATACAATTTTCTTATATCGCAACTTACCCCGCTGCCTCTTGCTGTTGGCCCTGTGCAGCCATAAGAAATAGCATCTTCTTTTGAAATATAGCCTACATTCTTCATCCGGTTTTGAAAAATAATATTTCCCGTTACCAATTCATCATACTCATCAATTTTTGATTTGAAAAGTGTGATAAATTCTTTTACATGTTTTTGAAAATCGGGATGAAGATCGGCCATTACACCACCAGGCACAATATAGTTCATCGTTAATCTTGCGCCGCAGGTTTCTTCCATAATATCATTGATGGCTTCCCGTTCTCTGAATGCATGAAAAAAAGGAGTGAGTGCACCTACATCCATTGCCATTGCACCCCACCAAAGCTGATGCGATGCAAGCCTTGTTAATTCATCCATTAATACACGGATAACTTTTGCCCGTTCGGGAATTTCAATCTGCAAACCTTTCTCCACACACAAAGCACAACCATGATTATTGATGTGTGAAGAAAGATAATCCATGCGGCTGGTAACATAAATGAACTGGCGGTAGGACAAGCTCTCACACATTTTTTCTATGGAGCGGTGAATATAACCAAGATGCGGCTCCACGTTTTTTATGGTTTCGCCGCTAAGTGTAATCACGAGATGTAAAACGCCATGCGTGGATGGATGTTGAGGCCCTATGTTGATGACGAGATCGCCGGCCTCCCCTAAATCCCCTCCGGTGGAGAGGACTTTTGAATAGTCACTTATTATTTCAGTTTGTCTATACATACTTTCGCTTTCTTTTTCTCTCCCCTTCGGAAAGAGCCGGAGAGGGGCTTATAGCTTGACCATATTTATTGGATCTTCATAATCTTTTCGTAAGGGCCATCCAACCCATTCATCTGTCATAAACAATCTTCGCAAATCAGGATGCTGTAAAAAAATTACACCAAAAAGATCATATACTTCACGTTCGTGAAATTCCGCAGTGCGCCAAATAGCTGACACTGTTTCTATTTCAGGATTAATTCTATCAAGGTTAGCTTTTACTACAATCGTGTGACGATGTATAGTGGAAGTTAAATGATATAGCATGGTAAAATGCGTTTTCCAATCAATACAGGTAAGGCAAAATAAATAATTAAATCCTAATCCCTCTGCTGAGAAAAGTTGTTGTGCAATGTTTTTCCAATTTGACGAATCAACAAAAAATGTAATCCATTCTGCTCCCTCTTCAAAAGTTGCAGAAGGAATAAGTTCAGTTAGTTTTATTTTTAATTCTTCGTTGTTCATTAAAACTATTTAATAACTTCCAGTTGTTTATTGCTCATTGTTTACTGCTTATTTCCAATTTCTTTTATCTGTTCCCTGGTAGCTCCACTTTTTATTTTTTCCTGCAATGTTATTAATGCATGTAATAATGCTTCCGGCCTTGGCGGACAACCTGCTATATACACATCAACCGGTATTACATGGTCTGCACCTTTTACTACAGAATAAGTATTATAGAAAAAAGGTCCGCCACTCGTTGCGCATGCACCCATTGCTATCACGTATTTTGGATCGGCCATCTGATCGTATAATCTTTTTAATACCGGCGCCATTTTATTTACAATTGTTCCGGCAATGATAATTACATCTGCCTGGCGTGGCGTGGCTCTTGCTACTTCAAATCCAAAACGTGACCAGTCATATTTTGCAGCAGCGGTGCTCATCATTTCTATGGCACAGCAACTTGTACCAAATACCAATGGCCATAATGAATTAGAACGTGCCCAGTTAATCACTTCATCCAGCTTGCTGATTACAATTCCCCCACCCGCTACAGGATGCACTTCGCCAGGAAAAACACCGGCTCCACCAAGCTCTCCACCAGCCGGGACAAGGCTTTCATCAATTTTATTTATTTGATCGCTATCCATGAATGTACTTTTTTTCCCCGCCGGGAGAGTTAGAGGTGGCCTTTATATCCACTTCAGTGCTCCCGATTTATGAGCATATAAAAATCCCATAAAAAGAATAAAGAGAAATATTATTATTTCAAAAAAAGCACTCATCCCAATTTGTTTTACCACCACGGCCCAGGGATATAAAAAAATTAACTCCACATCAAAAATGAGAAAGATAAGTGCAAACAGATAATACCCGATATTAAACTGGTTCCAGGGAGAACCATCTGTTGGAATGCCACATTCATAAGCCTGTCCTTTTTGTGGGTTTTTTGTTCCTTTCACCAAAATTTTTGCCACAGCTATTCCGCCGGCAGAGAAAGCGATTGCAGAAACAATGAGAATAATTAATGAGGAAGCACCCATTGGTTAATTATATTTTTTCATTTACAATTTACGAAGTAAAATTTAAAGAGGTTATTATTTAACTTGAACAACATCATTGTAAACCGTTCAACAAGATACGGAATAATCAGGGCGAGCACTTCCAATGAATCATTCTATCTTTTTTAATCCTGCCATCTGGTACAAATTGTCCCTTGCGCTTTTCAACAAGTTGCTCAATTTGCTGATGGCTGTACTTTTTCAAAGCCTTTTCTCTTTTCAAAGCGAGTATTTTAGTTTCTAATATTTCTATATAAACTAATACCCACGGGATTTTATGTGAAGTGTATTTAGTTTCCTTATTATTATGCTGCTGCAATCTTAGAATTGGATGTATTGAAAACCCCTTTGTAATAAGTTTTATCAAACTGGCTTTGTATGATATAGACGTAAAACATAATTAAATGAAAATTCCCCCCAACTTTATTGGGGGGAATTTTCATTTAATTATGTTTTACGTCTATATCATACAAAGCCAGTTTGATAAAACTTATTACAAAGGGTTTTCAATACATCCAATTCTAAGATTGCAGCAGCATAATAATAAGGAAACTAAATACACTTCACATAAAATCCCGTGGGTATTACTTTATATAAAAATATTAGAAACTAAAACACTCGCTTTGAAAAGGGAAAAAGCTTTTATTATTGCAGCTTCAGTACTTATTTGTTCTACCATATTTTCTATAAAACTGCATCCTACAAAAGATGAAAACTGGCGAGAAGCGGTTAAAAAAGTAAAGGAATTAAAAGGGAAAAATGATGAAGTTATTTTATCAGCATCTTATACAGCTTTAGTATTTAGTTATTATTATGATAGAGATATTTTTATTAAAAACAAAACTACTTACTCTGCGCTTTTGAATGAGAATATATTACCTATA
>JANLQE010000224.1:0-28364 GCA_031367625.1 Bacteroidota bacterium | reverse complement strand
TGCTTCACTTTGAAATTCCCATGAAGGCAAATTAAATTCAAAATCAGATTTGATGGTATAAGAATATTCAATTATAGAACCTTCCTTTACACCGGGTAATAAGAATTTTTTATAAGAATAATTTTTATCAACTTTCTCCTTATACGCATCTTTTAAATCAAGTTTAGTTTCTGTTACCCTTCCATTCTCTAAATTATAAGTTACAGCACTTAACTTTTCAACTTTTTCTTCCGCTTCTTTATTTTGATAAAGTAAAATTTGCACAGTAGCAAGACCGAATGCTTTCTTATCAAGAATTTTTATCCGCTTTTGTCTTTTGTACACGTAAGTAAACCAACCCTTAGAATTTCCTTCAAACTTTACGCTGCCAACATCTGCTAAAATTACGGCGTTACTATTAGGTTCGCCGGAGGAATTATTAAGAGTGAAATCATCCACTATAACCCGGCCAAAATTAACCGGTTTATGCTGTGAGTAGCTTTTAGATGTTTGAAATAAAAGGATTACCTGTAACAAAAAAACAAGATAAAAATAACAGGCTCTGGTATTACATTTTAAAAAAAACATAGGTACATTATTTTATTTTTTTAAATACAATCTGTTCCGCTTCTTTTTTTACAATAAAGCTGTAAAAATCCCGAAGCGGCTGATAATCTTCATTTAAAAAATTTGTTTTTTTAAATACCAGTCTGCATTTCATCTGAATATTTTCTCCGCTGTTTGAAATTAAATATTCAAACATGCCCTCATCCTCATTAAAATTGAGCCGAACCGACTTGGGCAGCTCATCAACTTTATATCCCTTTGGAATTTCCATATTCAGGGTATAAATATCATATATAGTGTAGGGCATTTCTACCGGGTAAAAACGCTCTGCTGCAACAAAGGGGTTGCTTTTTATTGCTTCGCCCAACATTGGGTTAAAATAAACTATATCCGCCTGTTCAAAAGCTTTTAATTTAAGATCATACTTTACAGATACGGGTTCTTCAGTTAATTTTAATGAATCAATTTCTACATTTTCAATGCTGATTTCTTCAGTGTATAATTCCCGTAATGTTTTTTCATACTCCGGCCTGGTTGTTTTTGCCATTTTATTTCTAAACGCCATAGATTCATAAAATCCTAAGTCATGGGTAAATTTCCCTTCCAAACCACCCTTCTCTGTATTGTTAATCAGCACATGCGTACCGCTGGCTTCTTTTAAAGAATCAGCAATAAAATAAACCGGAGTTGCCATTTTATTATTAATTACCCGTGCATGGCCATTATACACTTCAGATGGCAATTTGCCAAAGGCTAACCTTGGTGTTGTAGCATCAAGATAAACGATAACATTGTCTAACCTCACTTGTGCAATTACATAATTAAACCGGTCCATCAAAGGATAAATTTCATGTGTGTAGCCATGGCTTCTGGTACTAAGTATCACTGGGTCTGCATCAATTTTTATATTATGCAGCATGGCAATCAGCAGTAAATTAATATCGGCTACTGATCCATTTTTATTTTTAAATACTTCTTTAAGGCCCGAGGTAATATGTATTCCCTCTTTATCATTGCAGGTAAAATTGTCCCTTACGTATTCGTATATTTTTTTAGCCTTTTCTTTTTGGGTAGCAGCAGATTTTATTATAATTTTTACGTCATCATCCAGCCATTTATTGGCCCTGTTTATAGACTCTCCAAATTTTTCGTCCTGCAGTAATTCTTTACTTACTTTTTCCCAGCCCTCCATATAATTTATTGGAATAGTATTGGGATAAGCTATTTGATTGAGCTGGAATTCTATTTTAGCAATTGCATTACGGATTGTTGTAGTAAAAGGTTCCCGTTTTATTGCTGGCACAGCTTTCATTACCCATGTATGAGAATCAATTTTTCCTTCTACATCAAAAGTTTGGCGGCCAGAGCTGACAGCTTCCCCATTTATCCCTCCACCTTCTCTCTGTATGTGCTGGGTAAATGAAAATTTTACCCGTGAGTTATCTATTTTATTTATAAAAAATGGTTGATAACCCTGTGATAAAATAACATACTTAAAAAACTCTGGAATTTTGGCTTCATATTGGCTCCATAATACAGGATATTCTCCCTGAAATACCCATGGCTGAAAATTGTAGAAAAAGTCTGATTTAACCTGGTAAGAATATTCTATAATACTGCCCTCTTTAATTGATGGGAAAGTAAATTTTCTATATTCCCAGTTCTTATCATGTTTTTCAATAAATATGTCAGCCTTTTCTACATTTGTTTCTATTATTTTTCCATTTTCAATATTGTAAGTATAAGCTTTAAGGCCTTCCAGTTTTTCCATTTTGCCCCCGTCACTCACATATAAAGGAATAGTAATAGTAGCTGCATCAAATCCTTTTTTATTTATAATCTTTATTCTTTTCTTTTGTGTAAATACTAAAGAAAACGTAAGGTCATAGGAGTTAGCTACAAATTCTGACTTTCCAACATCAGCCACAACAACAGCGCTAGTATTAGAATCTATTAAAGGCGATGTAATTTCAAAATCCTGTAAGCTTAGCTTGCCGAATTTAATATTTAATTTATCCTGCGCCTGTATACCGGTTTGCAAAAATAAAAGGGACTGTAAAATAAAAAGGCATTTTAGGGTGTACATGATTAGTTAGTTTTAGAGGGTAAATTTGATTTAATAATAAATTATTTATTTTATTCCGAAAAGAAAATAAAATTTAAATTATCTCCAGGTTTGGGTTATATTTTTTTTCAGAAACGATGAAAGGTATTTTATTGTGCACCATTTTATCAGCAGAGATAGTTTGTTAGCTGAGGTAATCAGTAATGGAAAGTACCGTATTTTTTTTAACAAACACAATATTTTTATTTTCGGCACAAAGGTTAAGATATTTCGCAATTAATAGAAGTACCATTAAAAAGCAGCATAAGAAATATATTCAGGTATATATTAATCTTTTCTGTTAGGCAATGTAAACCCAAATGTACTGCCTACATCTATTTTACTGCGTACATGAATGGCCTGGTTATGGGCTTCTATGATGTGCTTGCAGATAGACAGGCCGAGCCCGCTGCCACCGGCTTTGCGGCTTCTGGCCAGGTCTGTTCTGTAAAATCTTTCAAATATCCTTGGCAGGTGTTCTTCTGATATTCCGGCTCCGTCATCACTTATTTCAATTAAAATATTTTTTCCATCAACATTATAAAAACTGGCCTCTATTGTACCATTTTGCTTGCCGTATTTAATGGCATTGACTGTAAAATTTATTAATACCTGTCTTATTTTTTCTTTATCAGCAAAAACCGTTAGGGGAATTTCGCAGCCTTTTTTAATAATGCATTTTATTTCTTTTTCTTTTGCTTTTATAAGCAGCGAATCAAATACTTCTTTTGCCAGCTCCTGTATAATAAAATACTGAAAATTTAATTGCTGTACGCCGCTTTCCAGCCGCGATATTTCATCAAGGTCATCTACAAGGTTCACCATTCTTTCTACATTACGGGAAGTACTCTGCAAAAACTTTATATTCACCTTATCATTATGCAGTGCGCCGTTTAATAGTGTATCTACATAACCCTGTATGGCAAAAATGGGTGTCTTTAATTCGTGGCTGAGGTTTTGTAAAAATTCTTTTCGGAATGCTTCATTCTGCTGTAGTATTTCTATTTCCGCCTTTCGCTGCTCTGCCCATGCTTCCACATCTTCCCTTACCTCATCAATACTTTTTTGCGGCAAAATATTTTTATAATAAAACTCTTCTCTCTTACTGGCCTTGGTTTGGTAAATGAGTTTGTATATCAATTTTATTTTTCTGTAAATGAAAGTCTGCAGGGTGTATAAAATGAGCCCGAAACTGCCAGAAAAAATCATTAAAAAAAACAGCAGCGCTATCCACCAAACCGGTTTAAATATAAAAATGAGTAAGGTTATTGGCACCGAAAGCGCCAGAGCCGTTAATGCAGCCAGTTGTTGCGGAGAAAAATTTTTTGTAGAAGGCATATCCCTAACCCCTGAAAGGAAATTTTATTTTAGCGAAGATATTTAATTATTTATTGCTATCAGCCCTTTAGCAGACGGGTTTACAACTCAAATTTATATCCCACACCTTTTACTGTGGTAATACAATCAAGCCCGAGTTTTTGTCTTATTTTTCTAATGTGTACATCTATGGTGCGGTCGCCTACAATAACTTCTGTTCCCCAAATCTGGTTCAGTATTTCATTGCGTAAAAAAACTTTTCCAGGTTTGCTGGCAAGCAATGCAAGTAATTCAAATTCTTTACGGGCAAGTATGAGTTCATTGTCGTGATGAAACACCACATATTTTTCCCGGTCTATTTTAAAATCGCCCACTTTAATAACGCCGGTATCTTCTTTGTTCAACCTGCGGAAAAGTGCATTTACTTTACTCGTTAATATTTTGGGGCTGATGGGTTTTGTAAGATAATCGTCGGCGCCTGTTTCCAACCCTTTTATTTCGGTGCTTTCATCGCTCATGGCGGTAAGAAAAACAATTAAAGTAGATTTAAAAGCCGGCATCATCCTTAGCAGGTTACATACTTCAATACCGTTTTTACCTGGCATCATTATATCCAGAATAATCAGGTCTGGCTCATTTTTTTTTGCTTTCTCTATAGCTTCATCTCCATTCTTTGCGGTAATTACTTCGTATCCTTCTGCCTGTAGGTTAAACTGGATGATTTCTAAAATATCCGGTTCGTCATCAGCAATTAAAATTTTGTTTGCTATATTCATAATATCAATTGTTTGGCAAAAGTAGGTGTTCATTTGTATGCAATCATGCGTTATAGTAACGTTATAATATTATCAAATTGTTAAGCACATGCAGCGGTAAATGCTTTAATATTCTCCCTGTTTTATCAATTACATAAAATTGCCTCATCTTTGCCATAGAAATGTACTATATGAAGAATACCATTTTACTTACAGTTTTTTTATTATCGTTTTTTAATCTCTTTGCTGCCGCAGATTCGGTAATTGTGCCCATATCCAGGCAATATTTTCACGACAAAATAGTGCAGGAGCAAAAGCTTTGTGACAAGGCAGATGGTAAATTAGACGGTGTATTGCACATCAGCAGTAACGAAGAAATAAACCTTCAGTTATCGGATGTGCTTTACCGTAAAATAAACGGGTTAAGAGATTGGGTAGAAACAAACACATCTATACCTACCAATAATGAAAAAATAAGAAACCTGGGCTATATCGAAAACATGGTAAAATCTTTTCGCATTGCATGGAGGAGTAAACAAATAAACCCTCTGGAACTTGGTGCATTGTTTAATAGTTTTGAACAGGTGATAAAAGCACAGGTACAATCTGCATCTATACTCCCTTACATTCAGCAGGCGCCTTACGCCATTGCAAAAATTAATACCGCTGTTTTTTTTGATAATAAAGATAATAAGGCAGCACAGAATATTGTGTATCTGAAATACTGCACTTTAAATCCTGATAAGATTTTACAAAGCATTAAACCTTTTTCTAAAGAACCATTTGCAGATAGCCTGGTGGTACTGGCCTGCCTTAATAACCCGGTGCAGTTATATTCGTTTGCACAGTCCTTAAAATCTACTGAAGGGCAACTAATTCATCGCAATACAAACAGCCTGGTGGTAGCCGTGGCAAAGCTTAGCCAAACCCCCAATGCCCTGTTTTATTTTCCTTTTTTAGATGATTTATTATCCGGCAAAAAAACAATTGACAGCATTAAGAAATTTGTTGGCGATGGCGAAAAAGGATATGACAGTGTAGGTTATTTTAAACTGCTGGTAAAAACAGAAATCGCCTATTTTAAACGCATGGCGCCGCCCCTGCGGGATACTCCGATTGCAATGTTTGGTGCCAATGGGTTAAGGGAAACATTGAAGGGAAAAGCTATTCTGCATTTTATAACTCCCATCAATGTATTGCATGAGCAAAATAACCTGGCTATCCGTATGAGGGCAATAGACCCCCTAACGCCCGAAGAATTGTATTACATGATGGTGATGGGCGAAAACGATATTTATACCAGCAGCTATAAACACAGCTTTAACAGGATGTTGCAGCGCATGGGAGATAAACCACGGGGCGATTCATTATTGCTGAATGTAAACTTTGATTATTTTAAAAAGTTTATAAAAATGGCGGCCAATTTTAATAAGCTGGATACATTTTTAAAAAGTATGCCTGCTGCAAGTTCTGAAGTACTGATGAAAGCGTTTGTTGCCAACTTAGATAAAGGAAATAATTTAGAAGATGCGGTTGATGTGGCAGATGCTTACAGCAGTATTAATGATAAAAAACTACAACATACCATTCTTTCTTATGTGCAGGAAAACGAACAGCAAAATATTGCCCAAAATAACGGCAGAGGAAAAATAATTTATGGTTTGCTGAAAACAATTATGCTCTCGGCAGATACTACTGCCGGCGTGGACCTTACAACAGAAATTGGCATCCCTTCTATTTACGAAGTTTCAAATAAAGCCATGCAGGATGAAAAAGGGCGCATTGTAGAACAGGTGTTTTTTTATGGAGATGAAGATGGCAAATCTTTTTTTCCCCGTTTTGTAAATTCTTTTCCGGCAAAAGACTGGAAACTTACCATGAAAAAAGAATGGGCAGAAATTAAATCTGTAAAAGGAAACATAACCGTATTTGCCAACAGGCCTTTAAATTACGATGATAACCTGGATGATTCGGCGCAGGTACATTTGGGTAATTATATAAAAGCTAACGGTATGAAACCCGCAATAGTTGTGCATCGTGGCCATAGTTACTGGTTGCCCGGCACCATAGACCGTATGCCCGGCGATGCCAAAATTATTGTGCTGGGATCTTGCGGCGGGTATAAAAATTTAAGCCAGATATTAGAGATTTCTCCGGATGCCCATATTATTTCTACAAAAGAAATAGGCGCCGGTGATATAAACCAGCCCATCATCAATTACCTTAATCAAACATTTATTTCTGGAAACACGCTTTCATGGAAAACCATGTGGAGTACACTTACAAAAACGATGGAAAAAGACCCCAGTAAAGGCATAAGAGAAAGCTGGGATGATTATGTACCTCCTTACAAAAATCTGGGCGCCATTTTTATAAAAGCATATCGAAAAAAAATGGAAGGGGAAGAGAGGGTTAATTAGATTATACGATAATTTTATAAACCCGGGTTGGCAATATTATTAATCAATATTACTTTAATTAATAAGCTCCGCTTTTTAATTGCTGATTATTCTTTCAGCTATTAACTGATTAAGTCATTAGTTTTAACTTTGCAGAATGAGTACTGCAACTGATGCAAAAAAAAAGGTAAGCATATCATTGCTAAAAAGAGTTTTTACATTTGCCGCACCTTATAAAAAAAAGTTTTATGCCTCACTGCTTCTTTCGGTGTTGCTGGCTGTAATGGCACCACTAAGGCCGTTGCTTATTCAGATTACCATTAATGACGGCATAAAAAATAATACATCTGCCCATTTTATAAATGGGCCTGGAGGGTTTATTATAGAAATCACTATCATACAACTTGTGCTGTTGTTTATAGAAACTACCTGCAGGTTTTATTTTACATTTACTACGGCATCTTTGGGGCAAAGTGTAGTAAAGGATTTAAGGGTTACTACCTACAATAAAATTGTACACCTCAATCTGTCGCAGTTTGATAAAACGCCTATCGGCACACTTACTACCAGAACCATCAACGATATAGAATCTGTAAATGATATTTTTAGTGACGGCCTCATTCCCATCATAGCAGATTTACTTTCTATTATTTCTATTTTAAGCTATATGTTTTGGGTTGATTGGAAGCTGACCCTGGTGTGCCTTGCAGCCTTTCCGCTTTTATTAATAGCAACTTATATTTTTAAAGAAACAGTAAATAAATCCTTTATAAAAGTACGCAATGCCGTAGCTGCTTTAAATGCATTTGTACAGGAGCATATTACCGGAATGGGGCTGGTACAGGCTTTTGCCGCAGAAAAACGGGAGCAGGAAAAATTTAATACTATCAATAAACAACACCGCAATGCCAATATAAAAGCCATTTTTGCTTACTCAGTATTCTTTCCGGTGGTAGAGTTGGTTGCTGCATTATCTATCGGTCTGTTGGTTTGGTGGGCAGCAAATGAATCGGTGCATATCCCATTGGCAGAAAAAGAAAAAGTGGGCGGCATCATTACGGCTTTTATTTTATGTGTTAATTTACTCTTTAGGCCATTAAGGGTTATTGCAGATAAATTTAATGTACTGCAAATGGGTATGATAGCGAGTGAGAGAGTTTTTAAAGTGCTGGATAATGATGATGTAACAGAAAATAAGGGGAGCTATCATCCGCCTGTAATGCCCGGCAATATTGAGTTTAAGGATGTATGGTTTTCGTATATACCCAACCGGTATGTTTTAAAAAATGTTTCCTTTACTATAGAATCCGGTAAAACCCTGGCAATTGTTGGCCATACGGGCAGCGGTAAAACAACCATCATAAGTTTAATAAACAGGTTGTATCATATACAAAAAGGAGCCATACTTATTGATGGTAAAAGTATTGAGGATTATGACCTCAGTTTTTTGCGCAGTAAGATTGGAATAGTGCTGCAGGATGTTTTTCTTTTTAGTGGTTCGGTGCTGGATAATGTTACCCTTCGCAATAATGATATCAGCAGGGAAGAAGTAATAAGAGCAGCAAAGCTGATAGGTTTGCATGATTTTATTTTGCAATTGCCAGGCGGTTACGATTATAATGTGATGGAAAGAGGTGCTACTTTATCGCTGGGGCAGCGGCAGTTACTCTCTTTTGTAAGGGCACTACTGTATGATCCTTCTGTATTAATATTAGATGAAGCCACTTCATCCGTAGATTCTGAAAGTGAAGCTTTGATACAACATGCCATAGAAAAACTTATTGCCGGCCGCACTTCTATCGTTATTGCTCACCGGCTTAGTACCATCCGAAAGGCAGATAAAATTTTAGTGCTTGATGGCGGAGAGGTAAAAGAAATTGGATCTCATACAGAGCTGATGCAAAAGCGGGGGCATTATTACCTGTTACATAAAATGCAGTTTGAAAAACAAGAGGAAACTGCCTGATATTTTAACTTTTTTTGCCAAATATTTTAGTAAATTGCAGTATGAATAACTTTAATTCTGATGCTGATGAAGAAAAATTAAATGAAGTTGCAGAAGAGCAGGCAGCTTATGAAACCCTTGAAAAAAAGAGGTTAAAAGAATCTATTTTATTATCAGATACTGATAAATTCCATCTTTTTACAAAATTGATGAGAATAGATAAAATGCTGAGGAATGCCAAAATTACCCACACAAAATTACCTGATTAATTGTTATGGATATTTATGATGAAGATATGCTCCGTTTTTGGCATTCATTAGCTGATTGTGATGTTAAATATATTATGGTTGGCGGATTTGCAGCCAATATGCATGGATTTTCCCGAACTACAAAAGACATAGATATATGGGTGAAAGATAATAAACAGAACAGGCAAAACCTTGGTAAAGCGATGACTGTTTTTGGTTACGAAAGTTTGGCCTGGGAGGAGATGCAGTTTGTACCAGGCTGGACTGATTTTTATATTGGCAATGGTATTATTTTAGATATTTTGATAAAAATGAAGGGGCTGGAGGGCTGCACATTTGATGAATGTTTGCGCCTGGCAAAAATAGCAACAATTCAAAATATTAAAATTCCTTTTTTACATATCAACCATCTTATAGCCAACAAAAAAGCCGTTAACAGGCCCAAAGATCAAATAGATGTAATAGAACTGGAAAAAATAAAACTGCTCCGTAAAGAAATGGGCCTTGAATAAATTACTGTGGTTTCTCTACAAATTCTTCCTTTTCACTCTCCAAATATTTATTATTTGCCCTATCTTTGCGCCAAATTTCAGGTTCTATATGGCATCAAAGAGCATCAAATCATTACTGGTAGCGGGTTTAAGCCTAAGTTTGGTATTATTTTCTGTGGTATCTTTTGCACAGGAGCCAACGGCGGAAAATAGCCCGCAAAATCATGAAGCAAAAGAGGCAAAATTAGATCCGGCAAAAATCATCATGGATCATATTAAAGATGCTCATGAATTTCATTTTTTTACAATAGGTAATTTTCATGCTACTATTCCATTGCCTGTAATTTTATATTCAGCTACAAAAGGTGTTTCTGTATTTTCTTCCTCCCATTTTGGTCATCAGGGAGAAGAAGAATACAATGGTTATAAACTGCATGAAGGTAATATTACAGCTACAGATGGCGCTCAGGTATATGATTTTTCAGTTACAAAAAATGTAGTTCAAATGATATTGGCAGTTACTTTATTAGTAGTGTTAATGATGAGTATTGCAAAAAAATACAAAAATGGCCAGGGTGTTACTACGGCTCCAAAAGGCTGGCAAAGTTTAATGGAGCCAGTGATAACCTTTATCAGGGATGATGTGGCAAAGCCTAACCTGGGAAAAAAATGGCAAAAATATTTGCCTTACCTGTTAACCGTTTTCTTTTTTATTCTAATTAACAGTATGTTCGGTTTAATACCCGGCTCAGCAAACGTTACAGGTAATACAGCCTTTACCGCAGTACTGGGAATTATTTCATTGATCGTTATATTATTTAGCACAAACACACACTTTTGGGGCCATATATTCTGGCCTCCGGGAGTACCTTTTTTAGTGAAAATTATTTTAATTCCTGTAGAAGTTGCGGGAGTTTTTATTATTAAACCTGCCGCATTAATCATTCGTCTTTTTGCTAATATGGTGGCAGGTCATATAATTATTTTAAGCTTTATTTCCTTGATATTTATTTTTGGCGAAATGAACAAAGGGGCTGGTTGGGGATTTTCACCCGTTTCTATTTTGTTTACTGTATTTATTTATTTTATTGAGATACTGGTAGCATTTATACAGGCTTTTATTTTTACTAATTTAACAGCAGTATTTATAGGCCAGTCCTTTGAAGGTGGGCACGCAGATACAGATGGCCATACAAGCGAAATAGTGCCAACAATTTAGTATTCTTTTTTTCACATATAAACACAAGTATCATGACTTTGATGACTTTGTTAGCGGAAACGCAGTTTGGTTTTTCCCACATGGGTGGAGCAATAGGCGCAGGCCTTGCAGCGATTGGTGCCGGTATTGGTATAGGACAGATTGGTAAAGGTGCTGTAGAAGCTATTGCCCGCCAGCCGGAAGCATCAAATGACATTCGTGCAAATATGATCCTGACTGCTGCATTCGTAGAGGGTGTTGCCCTGTTTGCAGTTATCGCAGGTTTATTGGCCGTACTAAAAGGCTAATTGCACAACCTCATTACTGCATCCAATGTACAGGGCGGAGGATGCAGTAATATTTTAAATCATAATTCATAAATCACAAATCCCATGGATCTTTTATTACCACATTTAGGCTTAATCGTTTGGACCATCCTTGCGTTTTTAATTGTGTTGTTAATTCTCAAAAAATTTGCCTGGAAACCAATTCTAAAGGGGCTTAGTGACAGGGAAACTAATATCGCCAACTCAATAGCTTCTGCCGAAAGAGTGAAACTTGAAATGGCCCAGCTTAAAAATGAAAATGAGGCATTACTGGTATCTGCCCGTGAAGAAAGAGCCACCATGCTGAAAGAAGCAAAAGAAATAAAAGACAGAATGATCAATGATGCAAAGCAGGAAGCAAAAGTGCAGGCAGCAAAAATTATTACAGATGCACAGGCCTCCATTAATCAGCAAAAAATGGCAGCTATTACCGATTTAAAAAACCAGGTGGGTAATCTTGTTATTGAAGTAAGTGAAAAAATATTAAGAAGAGAATTATCCAATAAGGCAGAACATGAAGGATACATTAAGCAACTGGCAGAAGAAGTAAAATTAAATTAAACCCTTATCCCTAAAGGGGAACAGGGAGATGATAGATAATTATTTTAATCATCAGTATTTATAAGATCAGTACTGATACAAATCAAGTTCTCCGCAGCGGCGGAACAGAGGTATGAATAATCCACGCTTAGCAGGAAGATACGCAAAGAGTTTACTTGATTTGTCCATTGAGCAAAATCAACTGGACGCTGTATATGCTGATATGAAATTTTTACACTCAATATGTAAAAGCAATCCCGACTTTGTGGCAATACTCAGAAGCCCCATAATAAATGCGGATAAAAAGGAAAAAATCATTGAGTCAATTACCAATGAAAGGGTAAGCAATATCACCGGATTATTTATCCGTTTACTGATACGTAAAGCAAGAGAAAATAACCTTCCGGAAATTGTGAAAGCATTTATTGAGCAATACAATAAACTTAAAAATATTTACCAGGTAAAAATTACTACTGCATCTCCTGTAAGCGAAGAATTACAACATGCCATTGCCGATAAAGTAAAAGTTGATAATATTATTCAAACAATAGAACTGGAAGCAGTAGTAGATGAAGCATTGGTTGGCGGCTTTAAATTAGAAATGGGCGACCTGTTGGTAGATGCCAGTATTTTACGGGATTTAAATGATGTGAGAAAACAATTCATGAGCAATGAATATATTCATAAAATAAGGTAGTAATTTATTTTTTAGGAGATTCCCGGTTTTTCTTTTTTATAAAGACAAAACAAAGAGTAATTTTTACGTTTCAGACTCTTCTGCACAAACCCATAATAAATTATATTAAATCCTTATTATAGAAACTTTGATCTCTATTTACTACCGGTTTAAAATTTTTTCATACTGATTTATCCAGTCTTTCACCGTCATTTTCTTCATAAGTTCTCCGATAAATTTATAAGGAATATCATCAGGTTTTTTAAAACGCATACAGGATTTACCCATATCTAATTTTGCTTTACTGTGCTTCGGAAATTCTGTTGTAAACCATTTCAGCAATTCGGGGCTGCCATAAATACCCATGTGGTACAACGCAATAAAATTTTTCTGCGAAGCAATATTTACAAAAGGCAACGGCAGTTTGGGGTCGCAGTGATACCCACCCGGAAAAGTACTGTGAGGCACTACCCAGCCTACCATACCATAACTCATACGTTCTTCAAACCCTTTAGGAATATTTTTATTGATACAGTTGCGTAGGGCTGTCATAGCCGCCTGGCGGGCTTCTGGCAACGATGCAAAATATTCATCGGGAGATTTAGCAGATGATACCATATTTTAAGTTGTTAGATAATATTTGTTAGTTGACAGTCATCTAACAACTGTCAACTCTTTCCTTATCTCCTGCTGGCAATCAGCAAATTCAGATCGGTATATTTCAGGTCAAACCTTTCGCTCAGATGAAAGTTGGTTAGCGAGCCTTTAAATAAATAAATACCACTGCGGATATTTATTTTATGCCATACTATGTGATCAATACCGCCCTCGTCTGCAGTTTCAAGCAATAGCGGCATTAATACATTACTGATGGCCTGTGATGCTGTACGGGCAAAACCGCTTGGTATATTGGGTACGCAGTAATGTATTACATCGTATTTTTTAAATACCGGTTTTTTATGAGTTGTTACCATGCTGGTTTCAAAACAGCCGCCATGATCAATGCTTACATCAACAATTACTGTACCCGGCCTCATGTCTGCTACCATTTCTTCGCTAACTACCACGGGTGTGCGCCCGCCACCGCCCCCCAGCGCCCCTACAGCTACATCGCAGGTTCTTAATTGCTTAGCCAGTATCTTAGGTTCAATCACCGACGTCCACATACGCACACCAATATTATTCTGCATCCGTTTAAGCCGGTAAATACTATTATCGAAAACCTTTACGCTGGCACCCATTGCCAAGGCCGTACGGGCAGCATACTCGCCTACTATGCCGGCCCCTATAATAACTACTTTTGTAGGAGGGATGCCGCTGATACCTCCTACCAACACACCTTTGCCATTGTTTGCATTGCTCAGGTACTGGCCGGCAATCAGCATTACGGCACTACCCGCAATCTCACTCATGCTGCGTACAATAGGGTTATGCCCACTGTCATCTTTGAGGTTTTCAAAACTAAGCGCAGTTATTTTTTTTTCCATCATTTTTTCCAGCACATGTTTCTTCATAACGGCAAGGTGTATGGGAGAAATGATATATTGATTCGGTTTCAGCAGTGTACAATCTTCTTCGCTTACCGGGGCACTTTTTACAATTACATCACATTCAAAAATCTGCTTTTTATCCTGCAGTATTTTTGCGCCTGCCTCACTGTAATCTTTATCGCTGTAATTAGCTCCAAGGCCTGCATTTGTTTCTACAATTACTTGGTGGCCATTGGCAATAATTACCCCTACAGCTTCGGGGGTAAGCGCAATACGGTTTTCAATAAAAGAATCTTCTCTGGGAATACCTATACAAAGCATTTCTGTTTTAGGTTTTACATCCAGGGTTTCTTCCAGGGTTTCATATTTAAATGAAGGAGATACAAAAGGTTTTGCTGTTGCCATATATTATTAAAAATTAAAGTGCCTTACGGCAAATACAAATTACAAATTTATCCGCAGCTTTCTTTCATTATTACTCACCGTTTCCAAATAACAATGCACGGTATTTTCCGGAAAAAGATGCGGTGCTTTTTCGGGCCATTCTACAAGGCAGATATTACCGGAGTATAGTCCATCTTCTACCCCCGCTGCAATAGCTTCTTCTTCATCTTTTAACCTGTACAAATCTATATGATATATGGTTTCATTATAAGCAGTTTTATATTCATTAATAATAGAAAAAGTAGGGCTGCTTCCGCTGTCTTTTACCTGCAGCACATTACACATTGCATTAATAAAAGTAGTTTTACCTGCACCCATTGCCCCATGAAAAGCCACCACCATTCTGCCTTTTATTGCAGCTAAGCATTTTGCCGCCGCCGTTTCTATCTCATCCAAAGAAAAAATTACCTCCATGCTGCAAAGATAAATTTCATAATTAGTAAATAGTTACCCTGCTCTTAAGATAATTTTGCAATATGGAAAAAGTAGAATGGAATGTAGAAGGAATGACCTGCAGCAACTGTGCATTAAGTGTAACAAAATTTTTGCAAAAAGAAGGAATGCAGCAGGTAAAAGTAAATCCTATTGACGGGGCAGTATCCTTTACCAAAAATGAAAATACCCCAATTTCAAAATTAAAAGAAGGAATAAAAACACTTGGTTACAGTGTACTTGATGGCGATTCAATTTTTCAGGAACAAAAATCATTTTTATCTGATACTAAAAAGCGGTTTCTTTTTTGCCTGCCATTTACCTTAATATTAATGCTGCACATGCTGCACAAATGGCTGCCCCTGCATTGGCTGATGAACCCCTGGATACAATTAGTATTATGCATTCCGGTATTTGTAACAGGCATGTGGTTTTTTGGCCGCAGTGCCATAAAAAGCCTGCAAAATGGGATGCCGAATATGGATGTACTGATTACTTTAGGAGCTTTAGCCTCTTTTATTTACAGCCTTACCGGTGCCGTGTTGGCGTTGGGTACTCAGTATATGTTTTTTGAAACAACGGCAACAATAATTACGCTGGTTTTTATGGGCAATTACCTGGAAGATATATCCATTCAATCTACACAAAGGGCTATTAAATCACTGGCAAAATCGCAAAAAATAATGGCTAATATGATTGCCTTTGATGAGGAGCACAAAGAAAATATTTTTTCTGTTGAGAATACACAACTGAAAACCGGGGACTTAATTTTGATAAAAAACGGTGAACAGGTTCCGGCAGATTGTAAAATATTATGGGGCGATTGTTTGGTAAATGAGGCTATTATTACCGGAGAAAGTTTGCCGGTTGCAAAACAAAAAAAAGAATTATTAATTGGCGGCAGTGTGTTGGAAAACGGCCTTGTAAAAGCACAGGTAACCGCTGCAGGAAAAGACACCGTGCTTTCCGCAATATTGCAAATGGTAAAAAATGCACAGTCAGAAAAACCTCCAATGCAAAAGATGGCAGACAAAATAAGTGCTGTTTTTGTACCCGTGGTAATTGGCATTGCATTGCTAACCTTTATGGTAAATTTTGCAGGTTTTCAGTACAGCATTGGAACATCATTAATGCGTGCCATAGCCGTATTGGTTATATCATGCCCCTGTGCAATGGGTCTTGCAACGCCCGCTGCCATTGCTGTTGGTCTTGGCCGTGCTGCTAAAACGGGCATACTGTTCCGCAATGCCGGCAGCCTGGAATCTTTTAAAACCATCAGGCAGGTAGTATTTGATAAAACCGGCACCTTAACTACCGGCAATTTTATCATCTCCCGGTACCATACTTTAATAGATGAAAGTGAATTTAAAAAGATTGCTTATTCTCTTGAAAAATTTTCTAATCACCCATTGGCAAAATCAATTACTGCACAATGGAAAACAAATGAAACGCTCAAGTGGAAAAAGATAGAAGAAATAAAAGGCATTGGTATAAATGCAACAGATGAAGCGGGGAATATTTATGAAGCCGGCTCCGGTAAAATAATGGCCGCCGGTTATGAAGATGCCAATCACAATATTTTTATTTTAAAAAACAAACAATTAATTGGCTGGATAGATGTGCAGGACGAAATAAGAAGCGAAGCAAAGCAGGTAATACAATGGTTACACTCGCAAAATATAAAAACGGTTTTACTAAGTGGCGACAGAAAAGAAAACTGTATGGAAGTAGCTGAACAGTTAGGCATAGACGAAGTAATAGCAGAACAAACCCCACAGCAAAAACTGGAAAAAATTGCAGCACTTAATAAACAAACACCTACCGCAATGGTGGGCGATGGTATTAATGATGCCCCGGCACTGGCCAAAGCTACTCTGGGCATTTCGCTTAGCGAAGCCTCGCAGATTGCTATGCAAAGTGCAGATGTTATTTTAATGAACCACGGGCTTAAGAATATACCGATGGCTTTGGGCCTTGGCAGGCATACTTATATCACGATAAAACAAAATTTATTCTGGGCATTTATTTACAATATAGTTGCCATACCTGTTGCCGCCATAGGCTTGCTAACTCCCGGTGTAGCGGCGCTGGCAATGGGTTTAAGCGATGTGGTACTGGCTGGCAATTCGGTAAGGCTGTTTGTAAAAAAGGTTTTATAACTTCATTGCTCAACTGATAATCTATATTGAGCGATAGCCATTTCATATTAAAAAAATATTGGGGGTACAGCAGCTTCCGGCCTTTGCAGGAAGATATTATTAATGCAGTACTTTCTAAAAAAGATATACTGGCATTGTTGCCAACAGGCGGTGGAAAGTCTATTTGTTTTCAGGTGCCTGCCATGATGATGGAAGGCATTTGCCTTGTGGTAAGCCCTCTTATTGCCCTCATGAAAGACCAGGTAGAAAACCTGAAAAGCAAAGGCATCCCGGCATTGGCTGTTTATTCGGGAATGCATTTTATGGAGGTAAAAAAAACCTTGCAAAATGCAGCTTTTGGCAGCTACAAATTTTTATATGTCTCGCCGGAAAGATTAGAAACAAATTTATTTTTAGAATTTTTGCCCGCCATAAAACCCTGCCTTATTGTAGTAGATGAAGCACATTGCATATCCCAATGGGGTTACGATTTCAGGCCTCCGTACCTGCGCATTGCCAACTTACGGCAACAGCTACCCGAAGTGCCGGTAATTGCATTAACAGCCTCTGCAACTTTACCCGTGCAAAATGATATTTGCGAAAAATTACTCTTTAATAAAACCCAGGTTCGTTTTCATCAATCTTTTGAAAGAGCCAATCTTTCTTACAGTGTTTTTCAGCCAGCGGCAAAACAAACAAAACTTATTGAAATATTAAAAAATGTACCCGGCACTGCTATTGTATATTGTAAAAGCAGAAAGCATACACAGCAAATTGCAGAACTTTTAAATCTGCATCATATCAATGCTGATTTTTATCATGCAGGTTTATCAAACGACCAGCGTACGGCAAAGCAGGAAAGCTGGATAAAAAATAGTACAAGAGTAATTGTATGTACCAATGCTTTTGGAATGGGCATAGATAAGCCGGATGTAAGAGCGGTGGTGCATTTTGATATTACTGATTGTATTGAAAATTACTACCAGGAAGCCGGGCGGGCAGGCAGGGATGGAAAAAGAGCGTATGCTGTGCTGCTGTATGATCAAAAAGAATTAGATGATTTGCTTGTTAAAATAACACTAAGGTATCCGCCTGCCGGAGAAATAAAAAAAACATATACAGCTTTAATGAATTACCTGCAGGTGGCGGCAGGTAGTGGAGAGGGTATTTCTTTTGATTTTGATATTGCCATATTTGCAACCAATTTTAAATTAAATATTCTGCAGGCTTCGTATTGCATACAGGCTATGGCACAAGAGGAATTGCTTACCTACAACGAAATATTTTTTAAGCCGTCTGTTGCAGAATTCACTGTTTCAAAAAATGACCTGGCAGAATTTGAAAAGCAACATCCTGAAATGGATAATATTGTAAAAGGCCTTTTAAGAACTTACGAAGGCATTTTTGATTACCCCTGCTCTGTATATGAAAGTTTGCTGGCAAAATTTTTAAAATTGCCTGTTCCCGAAATTATTGCTAACCTCAAAAAATTACATCAGTACCACATCATAAAGTATGACCCGGTATCTGAAAAGCCACAGATCTTTCTTTTAAAAAACAGAATGTATGCTGATGATTTTAAAATGGATAACAAAAAAATTGAACAGCGCAGGGAGCATTTTGAAGAACGGGTGCAGGCCATTACTAAATTTGTAAATAATAAAAAACTTTGCAGAAGCAAAATAATTGCCAGCTATTTTGGAGATAATAATATTCCAGACTGCAAAATATGCGATAACTGCATTGATAATAAAACTGCCAAACTACCGGCAGAAATGTTTCAGGAGCTTTCCAATAAAATATTGGCACTGTTACAAAATAGCCACTTGCCCATCAACACACTCATTAAAACACTTAAGCCTGCAAAGGAAACTGATATCTGGAAAGTAATTGATTATTTAACTGCAGAGAATGTAATTGTTTCGGATAGCGATAAAAATATGAAGCTTAAAATATAGCAACGCTTTAATTGGTAAGGTATATAAAATAAAAAAGGGACCAAGATAGAAATCTAGTCCCGCTTTAAAATCCAATATCCTATGAAAAACCGAAACGAAGATAGTTAGCTATAGATTATAATCCAAGTTTTTTACAAAGTTTTTGTAGAAAATATACTACACTGTTATAAAACATTTTACAGATACACTTTAATATTATTTATAATAGTCTATTCATCAATATATAAAACATTACAGTGTTAGTCAGTTTAATGAATAAGTGGGAGTAGAGAGGGTACAAAATAAAGTTAGGTGAAGCAGTGGATTTAAGCCCCGGTATGATATGGGAGGCAGAGCGATTATTTTTTTAACCAGCTTGCATGGCGGGCAATAACCTGCCATTTATTATTTTTTTGTTTAACCCATATATCAGTCATTAAAAAATTTCCTGTCCAGTCTTTACCGTTTGCAGTAGCTTCCTGGTAGTACCATATATTTAATACAGCGGTATTGCCATTTACCCGTACTTTGATAGTATCAAATTTAAAACTCTTACAATTAAATACAGGCAATGCCGCTATCCATTGCTCTTTGGTTACTAATTCGCCGGTAGAAAGAGAGCTGGAAAGTGTAAAATCATTTGCAAGTATTTCCCTCACGGTTTTTTCATCCTTGTTTTTCCATGCATTCATCCAGCTATTTTCAAGATCAGAAAATGTTTGATGAAAATCGGTTTGAGCTTGTGCCATATTAATAAACAGATTTATTATTGTTATGAACAAGATTGTTCTTTTCGTCATTTTTTATTTTTACTATATGAGCTTTACATTTAGTTTTAAACAAGATAATATTTTAATTGCGCAAAGTATAGCTTTAGAAACATTGGTAAATACAGAACTAAAGAGATAAACAGAAAATAAAAAATGGAGTGTAGTATCTCATATTTGTATTACACCGAAGAGAGGCTGATAAGATTAAGCATATAGAAAATTATACACTTCAGTGCTGTTTTATTTTATACCGGATTGTGCCTTATATCTTGCAATGGTATTATTAGCTTCTATAAGTTGAAGTTTTATAGCATGAAGTTCCGGTTTGCCGGCTTTTAATAAAGTTTCTGTTTCTTCATTATTTTTTTGCAACAGTAAAATATCTTTATCCATCTGTTTAATAATTTCCCCGGATGCTTTTAATTTTTTTTCAAATTCCCATTGGGCAAGCTCCTTGGCGGTGTGAGTACTGGTACTTTCTTTTTGAGCAGTTTCTTTCATCAGGCGTTCCCTTTCCCATGAGCCGCTGATATTATTTTGTAATTTCTTCAGTTTAGCCACAGCTATACTGCGTATAAGCCATGCCAGCCCAAAGCCAATGATAAATGCGATGCCTGTGTATATAAATATTTCTGACAATGTTATTTTATTTGACAGCACAAAATATTTCATTTAAAAACAAATAAATAATAACCGGCGATAAATATTTTGTAAGATTAGAGAAGATTGGCTAAGCATGACTCCTAAACCAACAACAATTAAAATTTCACTATGCTCCCCATCCTTCCCTATCTAAACTCCTGTATTGAATAGCTTCGGCAAGATGCTCAGGTTTTATATCCGCATTGCCGGCAAGGTCGGCTATGGTGCGGCTTACTTTTAAAATGCGGTCGTAGGCACGGGCACTCAAGTTTAATTTTTCCATAGCTACTTTTAAAAGATTTTGGCCGGCAGTAGAGATGATACAAATTTCTTTCAGCGTTTTGCTGCTCATTTGTGCATTGGCATATACGCCTTCATTTTGTTTATACCGCTCTGCCTGTATTTCCCTGGCTTTAATAACCCGTTCTCTTATTGTTTCACTTTTTTCATACTGGATGGCACTGGAAAGTTCATTGAAAGCTACCGGCGTTACTTCTACATGCAGGTCTATCCTGTCCAGCAAGGGGCCGGAGATGCGGCTTAAATATTTTTGCACCACACCAGGGCCACAGGTACATTCTCTTTCAGGATGATTAAAGTAGCCACAGGGGCAGGGGTTCATGCTGGCAATCAACATAAAACTTGCAGGAAAATCCAATGCAATTTTGGCCCGGCTGATGGTAACTTTTCTTTCTTCCATCGGTTGGCGCATTACTTCCAGTACCGCTCTTTTAAACTCCGGTAATTCATCTAAAAATAAAACACCATTATGTGCCAAAGAAATTTCACCGGGCTGCGGATTGCCACCACCACCAACAAGTGCAACATCGGATATTGTATGGTGAGGACTTCTGAATGGGCGTTTACTCACCAACGTTGCATTCTCCGGAAGTTTACCGGCAACGCTGTGAATTTTTGTTGTCTCCAGGGCTTCCTGCAAGGTAAGCGGAGGCAAAATAGTAGGCAATCTTTTTGCAAGCATTGTTTTACCTGCGCCCGGAGGGCCTATGAGTATTGCATTGTGGCCACCCGCTGCGGCAATCTCTAAAGCACGCTTTATATTTTCCTGTCCCTTTACATCACAAAAATCTATATCAAAATTGCTTTGGGCATTGGCAAATTCTGCCCTGGTATCTACATAAGTTGGCTGCAAAGAAGTTTCATCTTTAAAAAAACCGATCACTTCATTTAAATGCGTAACGCCATATACTTTTAAATTATTTACCATGGCGGCTTCCCGTGCATTAGCTGCCGGCACAATCAACCCGTCAAAGCCTTCTCTTCGTGCCTGAATGGCAATAGGAAGCGCACCTTTTATGGGCCTTACACCCCCGTCTAAACTCAGCTCGCCCATTATCACATAGCGTTCTATTCTTTCAGGATTTTCAATTTGTTCTGTAGCGCCCAATGTGCCAATGGCAATGGGAAGATCAAATGCAGAACCACTTTTCTTTATATCTGCAGGTGCCATGTTTACCACCAGCTTGGTACGTGGCATGTAATAATGATTACTTTTGATGGCACTCTCTACTCTTTGTAAACTTTCTTTTACCGCATTATCGGGAAGCCCTACAATAAAATAATGCTGGCCTTTTCCATCTACATTTACTTCTACAATAATAGTAATTGCCTCTACTCCGTAAACAGCACTGCCAAAAGTTTTTACAAGCATACGGATGTATTTTTTTAGCTAATGTAAATAAAAATGTGGATAGATACACTGATGACACAGATATAGATACACAGATGATACAGATATAGATACACAGATGACACGGATTGGACTGATGAAAACAGATTTTTTTATGGATGCACAGATGGTAATGATAGATACACGGATGACACAGATTGGACTGATGAACACAGATTTTTTTATGGATGCACAGATGGTAATGATAGATACACGGATGACACAGATTGGACTGATGAAACAGATTTTTACAGATCATGGATTGGATTAAGGGAAACAGATTTTTTATCCGTGAGTATCCGTTTTATCAGTTTCATCCGTGTATCTATTTGTATCTTTTTTTACAACTCTTCCAGCATCTTTACCACCCCTTCTTTCTTTAAAATTAAATAACCTATCCTGTCGTTGCTGATGCCTTTTTGCAGGTGGTAGCTAAAAGATAACTGGTCATCGGTAATGGTTGTTTCAAAATAATTAAAAGAAATGTTGGGATGCATTTTTAAATCTTCTCCTATTTCGTATAAATGCGTGGATAAAATAAATAAGGAGTTTTTTACTTTCAGCAATCCCTCAATTACACTGGTACTGCACTTCATGGCATCCTGCACATTGGTGCCTTTAAATAATTCGTCAATTAAAATCAACCATTTGCGCCCGTCATTTATTTTAGTTATGGTAGCTTTTATGCGTTGTACTTCATTAAAAAAATAACTTTCGCCTTTGGAAATATTATCTATCACATTTATGTTGCTGAGCAACCCGTCAAAAATACTAAGCTGCATTTTTTGCGCAGGCACGCCCATGCCGGTATGCGCCAGAAAAACAGCGCTGCCCACAGATTTTATGAATGTGCTTTTACCTGCCATATTTGCACCGGTTAAAAATAAAAAATTTGTGTGTCTGTCTAAACTGATATCATAAGCTACCGGGTGCTGCAGTAAAATATGGTATAAGCCTGTGGTATTAATAACCGGGTGTTGACTTTCTATAAATTCCGGAAAAACAAAGCTGTATTTTTTTACTGCCACCCCCATACCATACCAGGCATCTAACCTGGCATGTAAACGAAGTAAATCAATCATATTTATTTTATACTGGTAGCGTACAAAAGCGGCAAACTGCAGCATTTGCGGCATGGGTATTTGGGAGGCTTTTTGATACCCATTAATTACCTGAAAACTTTGGTTAAAAACTATCTTTTTTATTTCTGCTAAAACCGCCTTTAGTGGCTCTGGAGTTTCCTCCTGCTGAAAAATATTTACCATCTGCTGCATCCCTTTTATAAAATCAAAACAATGGGTGGCAGAATATTTTACCAGCGAAAAATCGGGGCCATGCAGCAGCTTATAACTGTAAGCTGTAAACGAAGATGCTGTGGCAGGTATTGGATCTATGGGTGCATCATAAAACCGCTCTACCACCATAATAGTTCCATTGCTGATTTGTGCAGGCCACTGCTGCGATTGTTTAATAATTAATTGCAGTGTTTGCTGCACACCATTAATGGCCTGTAAAGTTGTAAGCGGGGTGTTTAAATTTTTTTTTAACTGCTCTTTGCCTCTGATGGTAAGCGTACAGTTTAGTTTGTTAAAAACGGAAAATTCTTCTTCTGCATTAAAAATGGCCAGGTCATTTAAAGTAGTTTTGTCTATTTCCATTACGTTTAATAGTTGTCATTAGTCAATATACAAGTAGTTGTCATTAGTCAATATACAAGGCTAACGCTTAGCGGTTAAATAAAATCCTTTTGCCTTTGTAAGATTCATTAACCATGCTGTTTTCATAAACCATATTTCCGTTTACCATGGTATAAACGATACTGGCAGGAAATTTAAAATTTTCCAACGGGCTCCAGCCGCATTTATATAAAATATTTTCGGGCGTTACCGTGCAGGGTTTATTCAAATCGGTAACTACCAGGTCGGCATAATATCCTTCCCTGATGTAACCCCGGTCTTTTATTTGAAAACAATCTGCCACTGCATGGCTCATTTTTTCAACAATTTTTTCTAAAGAAATATTTCCCATACCGTGGTAATGCAGCATGAGCAGAAGTGAATGTTGCACCAGCGGTAAACCAGCATAAGCCTTTTCGTAAGGGCCAGGCCCCATCCCATGCCCGTCCGGCTGGATCATCCGGGCTGGCTCCCCCGTGACTGCTCCAGAAGAATTTAAAATATATCCTTTTTCGCTAAGTAAATGCGGCGCATGGTCGCTGGCAATCACATCCAGCCTGTCATCGTTTAATGCCTGCCATAATGCAGCTTTATTATGAGGCGCTTTAATTGCCGGGTTGCATTTTATTTTATATCCTAACTGCTCATAATCATCTGCTGTAAAATGCAGGTGATGAACACATACTTCTGCAGTAATTCTTTTTTCTTTTAAGGGCAGCATGTTGCTGAATAGCTGCAGTTCTTTTTGGGTACTGATGTGCAGGATATGCAGGCGGCTGTTGTATTTTTTTGCAAACTGAATAGCTATCAGGGAAGATTCAAAACAGGCTTCATCATTACGTATCAGCGGATGATCTGATGGCGATAAAATCCCTTTTTCTTTTTTCAACTGCTCATAATTTCTTTTTATGATTCGTTCATCTTCGCAATGCGTAGCAATCAGCATTTCGCTTTCGCTGAAAACTTTATTCAGTGTGTTGTGATTATCTACCAGCATATTGCCGGTGCTGCTGCCCATAAAAATCTTTAAGCCACAAATGTTATTTTTAAAATTATTTACCCGCAATGCTTCATCGCCATTATCGTTGCTTACACCCATAAAAAAAGAATAATTGGCCACAGATGTTTGTGCAGCAATTTTATATTTATCTTCTAATAAATTTATGGTAAGCGCATTGGGTATAGTGTTGGGCATTTCCATAAAGCTGGTAACACCGCCCGCTACGGCAGCTTTACTTTCTGTATAAATAGTGGCTTTGTGGGTAAGCCCCGGCTCCCTAAAGTGTACCTGGTCGTCTATTACACCGGGCAGCAAATGAAGGCCTTCGCCATTAATTTCTTTTACACTGCCTTTCTCACTAATGGTGCTGCCTATCTTTTCAATGCGCTCTCCATTAGTCAATACATCTGTGTATTTAATTTTCCCCTCATTTACTACAAGTATGTTCTTAAAAAGATATTTTTGCATATCTTGAATATATAGATTTTTTAAAATTAACCGAAACTCAATGCAAATTATTAAAAGCTTACTCAAACTTTTTGTTTTTGTTTGTCCTGTAGCAGCTTCTGCACAATCTACTTATTTAAACCAAGATGCAAAAGAAAGCCGTTTTATCGACAGGCTGGAAATAAAACAACAGACCAATACCGATCTTAATTTTTCTACGCTGAAACCCTTCAACAGAAAATATATTGTAAAAGAAGTAGAATTTTTAGACAGTGCCCGTATGGGTTACCCTGATAGTAACGGTATAGATAAATACAAAGACTGGACAGGCCTGGGCCTTACTGCTGTAGATGAATATAATATGCAGAGTTTGCTGATGAGCAACAGCGAATGGGTAACAACGCCCCGGCAGAATTTTATAAGTAAGAAAACGCTGTGGGGTGTATTTTATAAAACAAAAGCCAATCTGTTAGAGGTAAATAACCCTGACTTTTTTTTGGCAGTAAATCCTGTTTTGCAATTTAATGTTTCAAAAGAATCCAACAATAGCGAAACACTTTTTTTAAACTCCCGGGGTGTAAGCGTACGTGGATTAATAGGAAAGAAAGTTGGTTTCTCTTCTTTTATAACAGATAACCAGGAACGTGGGCCATCCTATTTTCAACAACAGGTGGCATCATTAAGAGCGGTGCCTGGTGTGGGGTTTTACAAAACATTTAAAAAAACAGGCGTAGATTATTTTGATGCCCGTGGCTACTTCACTTTTAATGCAGCAAAGTTTATTGACTTTCAGTTTGGGTATGATAAAAATTTTATTGGGAACGGTTACCGCAGCTTATTTTTAAGTGATTGGGGAAACAGTAATTTATTTTTAAAAATAAATACTAAAATATGGAAGCTGAATTATCAAAATCTTTTTATGGAGCTGATTCCGCAGTTTAAAAAGAATGGCGATTCACTGTTGCCCCGAAAATATGCAGCCATGCACCACCTGAGTATGAATGTAACCAAGTGGCTAAACCTGGGTTTGTTTGAAAGTATTATTTTTGGCCGCACCAATCATTTTGATTTTCAATACCTGAACCCAATCATTTTTTACAGGCATATTGAAGGCTCTATAGGCAGCCCGGATAAAGCACATGTTGGGTTTGATTTTAAAGCAAACCTTGCTCATAAAGTGCAGGTATATGGACAATTTTTGTTAGATGAATTTGTACTGAATAAATTGAAAAACGACCCAACCAACTGGGTGAATAAATTTGGCATACAGGCAGGGGCAAAATATGTAGATGCATTTGGAATAAATAATCTTGACCTGCAGGTAGAAATCAACAGGGTGAGGCCTTTTACCTATTCTCATAATGATACCATTACCAATTATTCGCATTACAATCAGCCGCTGGCACACCCGCTGGGCGCAAACTTCCAGGAATTTATTGGCATATTAAATTACCAGCCTGCACCTAAATGGAATATTTACGGGAGGGCTATTTATTATTACAAAGGGCTTGATAGTGGAGGAGTAAATTTTGGCGGAAATATTTTCGAATCGTACAACACCCGTATTATGGATAATGGTTTTAAAGTAGGCAGTGGCAATAAAATAAAAGTGTTGAATGCACTATTGCAGGTATCTTATGAATTGCGGCAAAATTTATTTTTTGATGTATCGGTACAGCAACGCAATTATAAAGTAGCAAATGGTGCCGGGAGTAACAACAGTACTTTGGTTACCGCTGGTGTAAGATTAAATGTGGCAAAGAGGGCGTATGATTATTAAGAAATGTGTTCGACAATTTCTAATAATTCCTTTCAATCATCCTTCTCCCCAACATTTATAAACGCAGCTCTTTTTGGCGCAGGCATTACCGCATTAATTCCTTTTACGGCTTTCCAGATCACTTCATTAAATTCCAGGTCGGGGGCTTTGTCTTCTTTGGTAAAATCAAATTGTGCGGAGCGTTTGGATAATTCATTCCATACCAGGGTTTTTTCTGTGATGTCTATTATTGCGGGCAATGCATTATATGTGGTGAAGTCTGGCGTTGGGGTAAAGCATCTCCACAAAGGCACGGCTGCTGCATCGTACTGGCTCATGGGCGGCAAGCCCAAAATTAATTCCATTGTACGCAAAATTCCGCTGGTGGTGTATGAGGTATGATCTACAAAATTTCTCTTTACATACGGCCCAACTACATAAGCCGGGCTGCGATGTGCATCTACATGATCGGGGCCGTTTTGTGCATCATCCTCTACAATAAAAACTACGCTCTCTTTCCACACAGGGCTTTTGCTCAAATATTCAATAAACATCCCCACGCTTAAATCATTATCTGCTACATGGGCAAATGGGGTAGGCCGGCCTTTACGCATTCCTTCTGTGTGATCATTTATCAACCGGAGTGTATTCAGTTGCGGCAAAGCGTTTATAGCTATCAGTGAGTCAAAATCTCTTTTCCATTGGTTCACCCTTGTAGTGTCCCTTACCGTTTGATCCCAACTGGTGTAGTATTTGCAAAAATGATTTTCCAGTACCGGGATATTTGCTTTGTAATCATCAGCAAACTCTCCGTAAGTACGATAACTAACACCGGCTTTTTTACAATTGCCCCAGATAAAATCACCTTTGTTATTCGCAACTTTTCTGGTTCCTTCTGCATCATAACTGCCGCCACGACCTCCATAACTGGTAACCCAATTCTTTTCCAGGTAATCAGTTGCATAAGCGCCCAGGCTCCAGTTGTGGCCGTCTGCACTTACTTCGCCATCTACATAAAAATTATCTAATAATACAAAATCTTTTGCCAGCCGGTGCTGGTTAGGTGTTACTTTTTCTCCAAACAACACAAGGCTGGTATCACCATTTCCTTCTTTTATATCTCCCAGTACCTGGTCGTAAGTTCTGTTTTCTTTTACAATATAAAATACATGTTTTATGGGCGATGGATCGCCTACTTTTTTTGGTATAGGGCTGCCATCTGATCCTTCACTAAGCAATTCTTTTGTTTTTGTGTAAGGCGTGTTGGCATATACCTGTTGGGAGTAAACGCTTAATTGTTTTGGAGATGGCTCATTAATTATACTCATTGTTCCTTTCATTAATCCGCCAATATATTGTGGGCCATCTTCATCATCTGCCTGGTATTTAACTTT
>JANLQE010000223.1:0-28041 GCA_031367625.1 Bacteroidota bacterium | reverse complement strand
ACCCGAATTCAGCACCCAGGAAGATATTGGTGTAGTGTATGCTTCAAAGTTTGTAGTGGTTAATTTAAGCCTGTTCAATAATAATATTCAAAATTATATTTATAATCAAAAGCTCGTGACTGCCACCGGCGGTGATTCAATTATTGTTGCGCCCAATCAAACCTTTAAATTTCAGCAGGGCAAAGCAAATTTGTATGGCGGCGAAATGAACATTGATTTCCACCCGTTAAAAAACCTGCATTTCGAAAATAGTTTTTCTGCAGTGTATGCTTTAAATAAAAGCAGTAATAATGAAAAAAAATTGACTGACAGCGCAAAGTATCTTCCGTTTATTCCGCCATTTCATGGCGTATCAGAACTGCGTTACGATTTTAATTGTAAAGAACATCATATTGCCAATGGTTTTATAAAAGCGCAGTTGGTTTATTACGCCACACAAAATCGAGTCTATCTTTCCGATAATACTGAAACGCCCACGCCGGGTTATGCTTTATTTAATATGGGCGTGGGGAGTGGCTTTACCAATAAAGCCGGCAAAACAATTTTTAATATTTATATAATGGCCAATAATTTATTTGATGTGGCCTACTACGATCATTTAAGCAGGCTGAAATATTTTACCTCTCCCAATGGCGCAGACCCTGCACGGGGCATACATAACCTGGGAAGAAATATCAGTTTTAAATTAGATATTCCATTAGCATTTAATTTGAAATAAATTTAGTTCAGCGCAGAGAAGATGAGTTAAAGAGTTTTCGCAGAGATATACATTTTCACCCTGCGTAAACTCAATTTTCTCCTGTTCTTTGCGGTTAAGAGAAGAGTATAATTTTTGAATTGAAGAAGCCTGCTTACAATATTTACTATGCGGTAATTTACAGACCTGCTTTATAAATGCTGCTATGAAAATATACTGCTAAAACCTTAGCCCTGATAGAAGCGTAAAGCCCGGTGAGGGCCTGTGTGATGGCGGAGTGCCGGACTTGTAGCGTATAGCAGGACCAATGCTGATTGAAAACCTTTCGCCCGGCTTCCATTGCATTTTCAAAATTGTGTAATGCTTTATTGCCTAAATTCTGGCTTCATATCTTTACAGCATGGCAAATAAATTTTCTGGCTGGGATGATACAATTGTAGCAGTGGCCACACCATCAGGCATTGGTGCCATTGGCGTAATTCGTTTAAGTGGCGCAAAAGCATTACAAATTATTAATATTCTTTTTTCTTCAAAAGATTTATCAAATCAGCCTTCGCACAGCCTGCATGTAGGTATTATAAAAGAGAATGATACTATACTGGATGAAGCGGTGGTTTCTCTTTTTAAAAATCCTAAAAGTTATACCGGTGAAGATGTGGTAGAAATAAGTTGCCATGGCAGCCCGTATGTGCAGCAACGGGTATTGCAGGCCTGCATACACAACGGTGCAAGACTGGCAAAGCCGGGAGAGTTTACCCAACGGGCTTTTTTAAATGGCAAATTAGATTTAACGCAGGCAGAAGCTGTGGCAGATCTGATTGCCAGCGAAAGCGAAGCTGCACAACAAACAGCCCTGCAGCAAATGAAAGGCGGCTTTAGCAATGACATAAAAATACTGCGGGAACAACTGATAAATTTTGCGGCGTTAATAGAACTGGAACTTGATTTTGGAGAAGAAGATGTAGAGTTTGCGGATAGAAAAAAACTGGAACTTTTAGTTGATGAGATTTTAATTTCTATAAGAAAACTAATTAAATCTTTTAAATCAGGAAACATAATTAAAAACGGTGTAACTGCTGTAATTGCAGGAAGACCCAATGCCGGTAAGTCAACTTTACTGAATGCTATGCTTAATGAAGAAAGGGCGATAGTAACCGAGATTGCAGGAACAACACGGGACACCATTGAAGAAAAATTAGTGGTGAATGGAATTGTATTTCGTTTGATAGATACAGCCGGTATAAGAGAAGCTACAGATGTGATTGAAAAGATTGGCATTGAAAAATCAATGGAAAAAATAAACAATGCAGGCATATTGATTTATGTGTTTGATGCCAGCACTAATTCTGAAATTGATGTGCTGGAAGATCTGCAGAAACTAAAACAGCCATTACAACAGATATTGCTGGTAGCCAATAAAATTGATAAATGCGATGAAGGGCATTTGGGTATGTTGCAATACAACATTAATGAATTGACCGGAAATGATTATACCATATTTGAAGTGTCGGCACTTAACAAAACCCAGGTAGATGAGCTGATAGATTTCCTGCCTTCATTGGTACTGTCAGAAAAAATAAATACCAATCAAACCATTGTGGTAAACTCCCGCCACTATGCGGCATTAAAAGATTGTGAACAATCATTACTGAATGTGCAGACGGGCCTGCAGGCCAATATCACCGGTGATCTGCTGGCGCTGGATATACGCCATGCCCTGCAATCGCTGGGCGAAATTACCGGGGAAATATTACACGATAAAGATATACTGGGAACCATTTTTGGAAAATTTTGTATCGGTAAATAATTGTTTTTAAATGTTTCACTGAATTTTTATATTTTTATTTTTTACGGGATAAAATATTTCTTAACTGAATTGATATGCAGATAATACGAAGTATCCAAAACAGGATTTATGAAATCAGGGGAGAACGGGTAATGCTGGATTTTGATTTAGCAGCCCTTTATGAAGTGGAAACAAGAGTATTAAACCAGGCCGTAAAGCGAAATATAAAGCGTTTCCTGTAGACTTTATGTTTCAACTTACAAAAGAAGAGTTTGAAATAATAAAGAACCAAATTGATGCTGTAAATAAAACCATGTCATCACAATCTGTGATGACATACCCAAACAAGCGCCCTGGTATTGCGTTACCCTACGCTTTTACCGAACAGGGTGTGGCAATGCTTAGCGGTGTGCTTAATTCTGATAAAGCAATCAGCATGAATATTTCTATTATGAGGGCTTTTGTAGAAATAAGGCGGATGATGTTAAAGCAAAATGATTTGAAAGAACAACTGAAAGAAATTAAAGATCGCCTGGGTGAGCATGATGCACAGCTAAACCAGATTTACGATGCCATGGAAAACCTGTTAGACGAAAAAGCTGCCCAGAGAAAATGGGAAGACAGACGAAGGATAGGTTTTAATAAATAAAAGGCAGTAGAATAACAAAGTATTTACTAAAGAAACGGGGCGTTTTCAAGTCGTTCGATATAGGCAGCCAGGCCGTTACCCATAAAAAGTATTATTTAGATAATTAGTTATTTTCCTAAGTATCCTCTTTTTTATTTGTTGCATTAGAAACTAATTATAATAGCGGGTATTTATAACCCACATTACAACAGCATTTAATTAAAAGTATAAAAAAACAGGCGTAAATATAATGTCTTACCCTCAAATAAGTTGACCATTTTTTGCGCTTAAATATTGTTTCAATTTATTCTTTTTAGGCGGAACATTGACAATCTTGTAAAAAATATTCGTTCAGGTTTTTAAGCCCATCAAAGTTCGCAATGCGGTCAGCTATAGATATAAATTTTGGCGTGAAGGTGGGCTTTTGGTAAATAATTTTGGCGGGTTTCGATTTAATAAAGAAAAGAAAGAAAAATAATTTATAGCAGCGAATGGTTTGTGCATATCTTGTACACAAGAACCATGCGAAATACTTGCACCGGATTGGGGAATTTTCAATAGAACTATTGGTTGATTTATAATTGAAAATGCTGTGGCTCAATATTTGTTAAGGAAACGTGAAATAAACAACAAACACTTAAAACAAAAATTATGAAAAATTTTTTCCGCAACATCAGTTTAGTAATTTTTACAACATTTTTATTTGCAGGCAGTATTAATGCAGCCAGCGTTACCGGAGCCTTTAACCCAGCCGATATTTTTCACCGGGGCATAACGCCGGCTCCCAAAATTATTATACCCTTTGTACCTGTTACACCTGTTATTAATGATGGCGGTGTAAGTGTTTCAGATGCATTGAAAGAATTTAAAAGCTTAAGCAAAAGCGAGAAGAAAGACCGTATCAGGGAAGCTAAGGCACAACTGAAAGAATATAAAAAACAAAGCAATTCAGCTTCCCAACCCAGCACCAACCAACTGCTATTAGTAATACTGGCTATAATTTTACCGCCACTTGCTGTATATCTTCACGAGGGCGAGATCAATAAGAAATTCTGGATAGATTTGTTACTTACTTTACTGTTCTTTTTACCAGGTGTTATTTATGCACTGATAGTGGTACTTGGCAAAGATTAATTTTATTTTTAATATTTTACAATCTCCTGTTTTTACAGGAGATTTTTTATGCCCCTTGTTTAAGCAGCCCCATTAAAAGCCGGTGGTTAATTTGAAATATAAGACCAGCAACAGGGCAAAAAAATGTACGATAAAATATTGCACAAGCAGTCAGTTTGTAATTTTATTTTACATTTTCATAGACTTGCTTTGCAGCTTCCTGAATTTTTTGCTTTTCTCAGCCTCAGCCAGGGTAAGTACTTCAAGTCGAGGTCTTGCACCAAAAATATGAAGAGGTGTTTTATATTTTACAACATAAGTTTCGCCAGTTTTCGCATCAATTGTTACAGCTCTGTTTAACTGTTTTGGTGCAATAGTGTTTTTTCCCGGCGTAATGTCTGTGGCATAAATAGAATTACTCTTAAGTACAGCTACTTCTTTGTTGTTAATGTTTACTTTGTATTTAGCAAGACTGCCATAAATACATCCCGGCCGGTAAGCTATAAGCTTAGCCTGGCTAAAAGCATCAGCACTATAAAACAAAGTTGCCACAATGCATAATGCAATAAATGTAATTTTCATAATTTTAAAATTGATTGTTTAGGTAATTTTTTATTTACATATATCTACGCTGTTATGTTGTTATCAGATTTAACAAATAAATTTTAAAATACATTTTATAAAAAATTCCGCACTTGCTATATTTTTAATAATGTTATTTGGAAATATTCTGGTAAGTGAAAACAATTTTATACAGCAACAATTTATGAGTGCCAACATTGTGATACCCGTTGGCCGGAAGGCAAGACGGCGGGAGCTTTGTAGAGGATTGATAGAACATCAGTGGTGGCTTAGGAAACCTAATATTCTTTAGAAAGCAAATAGGAAATTTGGTCTGGTGAAAGATCCTGGCCAAATATAATCCCATTTTTGTCCAACAGAAAATTTGAAGGGATGCCGTAAACAGAAAGTTGTTTCGAAATTTTATTTTGTGAGAAAGTTTTCAATTCACAATAGTGTTTCCAGTTTTGTTTATCCTTAATTATGGCACCAAGCCATGCTGCCTTATCGCTGACTGGCGCAAGTGTTCCGCTTTAGCGGTTCACTTGTGACTTCTTGATTCTGCCCGATTGAATCGGGAACAAGAATTACAAATGCTCAATTTTTATCAACCCATTTTCATTAGTATAGTAATCAATTGCGCTGCTGTATTTGTAATGCCACGGCTCCCACACCAAGCCACTTCTTACTGGGTTTTCATGAAGATAATCTAAGCGTTGTTTCATTTTCTCAGTAGTGTCTAATTCTATAGGATGATAATCCTGTTTCCAAAATTGAAACTCCTTATTGTTATTATTATTTTGTCCTGTAAAGCTAAATATATTCAGCATCCATTCCTTCCTGCTTTCTGTATTGTTTTCCTGTATCGCTTTAATAATTTGCTTGCTGGTATATTTTTTAAGGTCTCTTACAATATGTTCAAGCTTATTTATGTTGCTACTCATTATTAAATGAACATGATTAGTCATTATAACCCATGCATGCAAAACGAGCCCTTTGTTTTCCTGGCAATATTTTAAACTTTCAACAAATAATTCTTTGTATTGCTCTCGGCTGAATACATCTATCCAGCCTACGACTGAAAATGTTACAAAATGTGGTATAGCATCCTCGCCAACTTTATATTTACTACTCATGGGTAATATAATTTTTTAGAAGTAAATATAAACTACTTTATTTTTTGGAAGAAGCAATTAGAGAAAGTTGTTTTACCGGGGAACAAAAAGTTAATTAAAAAAATGTACAAGCTGAAAGAAATACTGAAATGGTAAATAAGTTTTTATTAATTAAGGCAACATTTAACTAACTGCTGTCTTCTTTTTTTGTTAATTCTTGCTGCGGTTAAAAACCGCTTGATCTTTTTGTCACAAGTGACCTGCCTGTGGCAGAACACTTGCGCCAGTGGGGGATATTTTCAAATATAATACTTAAACTGTGTTGCAGAAATTGGCATTTTTTACAGCTATTCATCTACCCTCTTTTACTTGCTTTTAAATTAACCTGCTGATTGTTTATAATCCCAACTGTTATTGAATAAAAATTACCTGCCCATAAACTTGCATTTGTTATAAATTGATAGTATGTTAGTACCCGATTCTTATCCTAAGAATTATCCCCCTTCTCTTCTCCGCAAAATTATTTTTAGTAGCACATCTATCAGCGAAACTGGTGGCCAATTGTTTATAAATAAAGCAACTTATTTATGCGCATGCACATACATTCTCCCCCTAGAGTACGCCAAAAAAATTAACCATAAAGGGGTAAGCCGAAAACCCAATTAAAGAGTAGGCAACAAAAAATTTAATTATGCAGGAAAATACTTTTACAGTTGATCTGGGAAACCTGAAGCTTTCTGCTGATCAACGCAATGAAATTAATGCTGCCGTACAAACAGCAGTTACTGGGGTGCTTGCTAAAACCGGTATAAGCAATAAAGTAGTGCTGTTTCCTATTAACCGGTGGCCTAAGGGGCCAATTATTTGGGGTATCATAGCACGCCCATGGGAGGATTTTGGAATAAAAGATTTCAACCAGATTATTGGCTGAACAAATGATTAAAATTCTACGTGATGAAAAGTAAAGAAAGTGTATTGTGTCCCAGTTGCCGGGCTCAAAAAGGGGCCCGGCTGTTGGGTATCCGCCAGGCAGATGGACGTGTGGCCCTTCTTCCACAACCCTTACTGATTAATGACGCTTTTATAAAAGAAGCCAGTAAACACTCCCATGCTGAACAACAGTTTCGGTTTACCAATAAATGTGTTGAATCAGGCTGCAAGCAATGGACCGGCACCAGGTGTGGAGTGGCAGATACCATTGTAGCTGTTATGAACGATCTGCATATCAGTGATGAATTGCCGACATGTGGCATACGGCCACAATGCAGGTGGTTTAAACAAAACGGGGCAGATGCTTGTAAGGTTTGCCCCTTTGTTATTACAGAAACCACCAGCGAAGATTGGCAGTTATATCCTTCTGAAATATAATGTTGCCTAAAGTGTCAGTTAAAATTAAATTCGGGAATTGCTTGCCGGTTTCAGTAAAATTTAATCTTCTACGGGTAACCTCAGCATTCGCTTTGTGCGCAGATTTATTGAAGGAAGAATCTACAAGATTAATCAATGTATCAATTTGAAGTGAGGTTAAGTTCAGCGCACTTGCAATGATAGAAAAGTTGATTTCTTTTTTAGGATCTTCTTTAAGGAGTGAGTATATATGCTGATATGCATCACGGCGTTTATTTTCTATCGTTGAATTTGAATTTGCAATTTTATAAAGAGCGTTCTGTATTTGTGTATAATAAAAAAAATCGGATGTGTCTTTTTCGTTCTCTGAAGTTTGACTAAAAACTGCGATGCCGGATAAAAACAATATTAATAGTATTATTAGGTATCTCATACTTCTGCAAAATTTATAAATAAAAATTCATTATTTATTTAATGGCCTGATGTTATTTTGTTATAATTATAAAAGCTTATTTTTTATACCCATTGGTCTGCAGACTATACGGCGGCAGCGTTGTAGAGGATTGCAGGAATACCAATTGCGGCTGAAAACAATAGCCATTTATTTTAAGATGATGGACCCGCGGAACACAAACCGAGTCTCGGCGTAACTGGATAAGATGCTCATAAGTAATATTAATTTTGTTTAACTTTTATAAATATTTTACCAAAATTTATCAGCCATGAAAAAAATGATTATTGTATTATTTTTTCTTAAAATGAGCATTATCCCTGGCTTTGCGCAATTAGATGCAATTACAAATGGTATAAACCAATTAAATCCAAATCGTTTTGAAATTATAGATGTAAAAAAAATTTCAACAAATTATATTTTAGTTAGTTGCAGGCAATGGACGGGAAGAACAATTCAATTTCAGGTTGGAGGTCCAAAGATTATCGGGCTTAGTAAAACAACTCTTTTCCCTTTAGGTGTTGTTGTGTTTACTGACTTTAATTCCGGAACTCTTACTAAAGCAAATGATAACACCATTAAATATAAAATAGTAAAGCCTACCCTTTCGGGTAAATGTTGTTCCATTTCTAAAATAGAATTCTCAAAAAATTATTATCCAACTGATTTTATAATTGCCAATAAAGATACTGCGAACGGATTAACGTATTTCACCAAAAATTCATCCTCACCTTCCTCTATCCCTGGTATAATATTGAAGACCGGACAATCAATATACCAGGCTGTATGGAATGAAAAAAGATATGCCCTTTTACTACCCAATTATGAAAGTGAAATAGTTAAAAATGTTTTTTACAGTTTTGAACTTAATTACATGACCCATGATGCATATAATAGCCTTCCCAAAAGGGACACAACTACTAATTCCGGCAACACAGGCAATGTTATTAGTTTACCCTCAATTGATTCCAATCAGGTGGAAATCAGCACCATCATGAACGGTCAAAATATAACGATGGGGTTTATTTCTATCAATGCTTTATCTGATGTAGAGTGCAGTATTAATATTTATAACCCTACCGATCATAAGCTGTTATTTAATTCAAGTCAACTACGAACTTTTGAGCTTTTACCAGGAAAATATGATATCGAAATTTCAGGGGTGACCCTGGTAAATTTATATGTATTTAAAGGGAAGTCTACAAGAATAAAATCCGGCACCTTAAATATAACCTCTCCTTCATTATGGACATTATATGATTCAAGTAAAGTAAAAACAATGTACACTTCTTCTTTACCCAAAAAAGTTGAATTTCCAAGAAGAATTTATCAATTAGAAATTAATGGATCGGTACACCGGATTGAAATTAAAGATGGTGAAACTTTAAATTTTAGTGATAGCTCCAGCCAGCCGCAAACTCAAAAATTAAGTACTTCTATTAATGAGAAACAATGGGTAATAACTCAAAATCTTTTGGCCAAAGGCGCTACCGGAAAATTGTTTCTCAATCTTCCTAAAGAGGCGGAAACTGTTATTACTATTTCTCAACCTGTTACCGAAAGACAGGTTTCTTATTCTCTTAACGATCATGCATTTTCACTTGTGCCGGGCATTTATGATGTTACACTTTCGGGTAGTAAAGTAAAAGGGGTGCCTATACAAAAGGGGATGGATACAAGAATTAAAGCAGGCGTTTTAAATGTGGTTGCAACCGGAACCTGGACATTATTTGATGAAAAGAAAGACAGACAGATTTACTATTCTATATCAGCAAAAAAGATAGGGTTGCCCATCGGCACTTATCAAATGGAGATTAATGGAACAATGCAACTGGTTGTAATTAAGGATGGGGAAACGGTAGATTTTTAATGTTTATTTATGGCCTCAAATTCTGTAGGTTATTTTACGTGCCAGCGGGGTTTTCAACTACTGGCACAAGACGGGTTTAATCATTCTACAAATAGCAAGGGATTTAGTTTGTAATGCCCGTTGGTCTGCAGACCATACGGCGGCAGCGTTGTAGAAGATTAGTAGAAGACATGCGAGACATGAAAATTTAATGCCCCTTAATCCATCCGCCATCAACTGCCAATGATTGGCCTGTAATATAGCTGGCCCGTTCACTTACTAAAAATGCGGCAGCAGCGGCAAATTCTGCGGGGGTACCAAACCGTTTCATCGGGATGCTTTCTTTTACGTCATTTACTTTCGGATTTTTTTCAATAAGATTTTCAAGCCGGTTAGTACTGGTGTATCCCGGTAATAAATTGTTGACCGTAATACCATAAATAGCTACTTCGTTCGATAAACTTTTTACCAAACCCAATAAACTTGTTCGTACAGCATTGGATGAAATCAGGTTGTCGGCAGGTTGTTTTACAGCAACAGAAGTAATGGTAAGGATACGTCCGAAACCTTTTTCTTTCATGCCTGGTAAAACCTGTTGTATAATGTCCACCGCACTCAAAAACAGTAAATTGTAGATGGCTTTCCAATCATCTAAATTGAATTGTTCAAATGCACCCGCCGCCGGGCCACCTGTATTGGTTACCAGAATTTCAATATTTCCAAAAGCTTTTACACTTTGTTGCACTAAATTTTTTCGTTGATTTTCATCAGTAATATCGCACACAAACGATACAACATGGTTGGGTGCAATCAATTCAATTTCTGCTTCGGTGGCTGCTAACGCTGCTGCATCAGTGCCGCAAATAATTACCTTGGCACCTTCCTTTGCCAATTCCATCGCAACGGCTTTTCCCAATCCTTTGCTTGATGCAAGAATTAATGCCACCCTGTTTTGTATTCCTAAATCCATTTTTTATTTTTTTATCATTACTTAACTATTTCCTTAAATAATTATCCGAGCCATCAATCCAATCCTGTCTTGGTGGCGCAAAAGTATCAGTTTCTATAACCTTACCAATCATTAAGGCTTTGTGCCGGCGATTTCCGGGAATAACAATTGCATCACCCGGCAATAAGTCGATGGTTTCATTTTCATTATCATCAAACCAAAAGCGAAGTACACCTTCGATAACTTCGGTGATCTGTTCATTTTCGTGCGAATGCCAGGGTACCGTAAATCCATCTTCAAATTCCATTTTGGCAATCATTATTTTTTCTCCATGAATAAATTGCCTTTTCATTTTTGGATTTACCTGTTCTATTTTAATATTATTCCAATTAATTTTTTGCATAACGTTTTTATTTTTAGTTTATTTAAGCATTAATTTTTACTGGTACCAGCCAGTTGCGCTTGTCTTCAATGGTTCCTGCTCTAAGTCCATTTATTTCATTATAAAGCATGTTGCTTATTTTATCCTTTTCTTCTGGCGGCAAAACCATGTGTATATTGCCATGGGTAATTTCGGAAATATGTGAAACTACTGCAGCCGTGCCCGAACCAAAAGCTTCTTTTAAAATCCCATTTTTATAAGCCTCCAGAATTTCATCAATATAAATATCCCTGACCTCTACCTTTATATTTTTTTCTTTTAAAATGTCAATAAAATAAGTTCGGGTAGTACCTTTCAAAACTGCACCGGATAGTTTTGGGGTTATTACTGTATCGCCAATTACAAAAAATAAATTCATCATACCTGCTTCCTGAATTTTTTTAAACTCAGGGCTTTCCAACCAAATAATCTGATCAAATCCTTTTTGTTTTGCCAGTTGGCCTGCCAATAAAGAGCCTGCGTAATTGCCGCCTGTTTTGGCTTCTCCTGTGCCACCAGGCACCGCCCTTATCAGTGTTTGCTCAGTTATTAATTTTATTGGTTTTGTAAAATAGGGTTGAACAGGACCCGTATAAATGTAAAAAGTGTAGGTATCAGAAGGCGTTACCCCCAGAGAACTTTCCGTTGCTATCATTGTAGGGCGCAGGTATAAAGCACTTCCTGCTGCTTTCGGAATCCAGTTTATTTCCAGGCTGGTTATCGCTTTTAAGGCGGTTAAAAAAATATAATGTGGCACTGCAGGCATACACATGCGTTCTGCCGAAAGATTAAAACGTTCAATATTCAAATCGGGGCGTAGTAATTTTGGAATCCCATCTGCCCCAATCGTTGCCTTCATACCTTCAAAAATACACTGGCAATATTGCAAGGCTTTGGATTGAGGGTCAAGTACAAGACCCTGATAAGGTATGATGCTGAAATTGCCCCATTGCCCATCAGCATAATCCATTACAAACATGTGGTCGGAAGTATGTTTTCCGAAAGGAATATTATTAAAGTCTATGTCTTGAAGTTTTGAGTTTTCTGTTTTCGTAATTTTAATATCCATTTTTATATTTTTTGTTCAAAAATTGTTTTAGTAAAATTGTCTTTAGATTCTGTCTGAACTTTTTACTCAGGCCGTCACTTTCCAGAGGAAACTTCCATTGTAAATAACGGCTTTCGGATTGGCGATATAATGCATTAGAAAACATCAGCATACAACCAAGGCCAATTGACTTAATATTGAAGATAACAATAGAAAGCTTAATAGCAATTCTTTTCCCTGGCTATTCTTATAAGCGAAATGGCTCCTAAGCAAACGAAGGCGGCGGTATAATATTAATAACTTTTCAAACTTCATGGCATGATAAATGGTTACAGATTAAATCTATGCGCATCTTACAACTTATAATTTCAGCAAGTGTTTTATTTTCCATCGCAGGGTGTGCAAGTATGAAGCCATCTGCATTTGAAAAAGGCAGTCCAAAGCTGGAACCGGTAAAGTTTTTTGTTGGCCATACCCGCTCGTATGGTGTGGTTGAAAACCCTGGTGGTAAGCCAACAGCCCGCATTACCACTGAAACAGAGGTATGCTTAAAGATGGCGTACTTAACATAGAACAAGACCTTTATCCCGAAGGCGGGAAAAAAAATCATCGTTCATGGAAACTTCGGCAGATAGATGAGCACCATGTTGATGCAACCGCAAATGATATCGTTGGAACTGCACATGGCTTATTATATGGTAACGAATTTAGCTGGAGTTTCAGGCTGAAGCTTGCGGATAGAAAACTCATAAAGCACGTGCGCATGTCGCAGACCATGTACCTTATGCCGGATGGACAGACCATGATCTTTCGCAGTATCATCCGCAAATTTGGCTTCGTGGTGGCGCAGATTACTGAGGAGTTTCGGAAGTATTAAAATATACCTGTTATTGCTCTACGGGTAGCATGAGTTACAAATTCAGGACAGCAACTCAACTTTTTTTCTTTATTCCATTGTCACCCGAAATTTCAATTGTATTTTTATGATTCTACGGATAGCATTGGATTAAGTTTGTGATACCCGTTGGTCTGGAGACCAGACGGGGGCGGCGCTGCAGCGGATTGAAGGAACACCAACGGCGGCTGAGCAACTCAACTTTTTTTCTTTATTCCATTGTCACCCGAAATTTCAATTGTATTTTTATGATTCTAAGGATAGCATTGGATTAAGTTTGTGTTACCCGTTGGTCTGGAGACCAGACAGGGGCGGTGCTGCAGAGGATTGAAAGAACACCAACGGCGGCGAAGAGACACGAACCGGGGCCCGCGATACATAACTATATTACCCTGCTTTGCACAAACTATTGTTTTTGTTTTTTTAAAAACAACTTTGCTGCTTCAAGTTCAGGCCTGTTTGAGTTAGTTGAATTTGCAATAGCTGTCAGTTGTTGGTAATAGAAATTTGCTTTTTCAAGATCGTTGGATTTTTCAGCAGCTAACCCTCCACCATAGAGTCCATTAAACCGATTGGGATGCTTTTTTAAATCTGCTTTGTATGCTTCTAATGCTTTGTCGGATTTGTTCATTTGCAATAGCATATCTCCTAATAATTCCACTGCCGGGAGTACTTCGCCGGGAGTAACAGGGCTTTTTTCAGTTTTGTCTTCCATATCAACAGCAGTATTCATAAACTTTAATGCTTCGTTATTTTTTCCTTGTTTAAATAGTATCCAGGCTTCAGAAGTTTTTATCTGAATTTTTACCTGGTTGGCTTTATACGAATCTTTTTGTTCAGTCAGTGTATCATAGATCGTGTTTAAGTTTTTTAGTTCGGCCATGGCAGAATCAATATGGCCAATGTGAACAGAACCAAGAAGCCGGGTAAAATGGATAATAGCTTTTTCCCATAAAAATTTTTCCCATGGAAAATTTACAGGGTGTATTTTCAGGCTGGCGGCTTCTTTCCAAATTTTGTTTTCAAGTAAATATCGTGCAGGAATTGCAGCAAAGGCATAGGCATCTTTAAAGCTCACAGGATAAACCTCGAGAATAGTTTTAAGATACTCACATTGTTCTTTTGCAAGTTTATTATCTCCTTTTTGCAGGTAAGCATAAACAAGATAGTCCATGGCATGAAGTTCATCATCCCAATGGCCTTTAATTCCTGCGGTTTCTGCATAGCACCTTGCAGAGGAAGTAGAAGCAAGGTTGGAATTAATGCATTCATCCCAAAGCCCCAACCTTGTATAAATATGTGAAGGCATGTGTTGGGCATGTGCCGAAGAGGGAGCAATGGAAGCATATTTTCTTGCAGCGGGTAAGGCTAATGCTGCAAGCTCAGGATAATCATAGCTATGAATAATATAATGTACAATCCCCGGATGATTGGGTTCATTGGGGTATAAAGCACTTAAAATATCTCCCGCTTTTCTTTGATTGCTTAATGACTTATCAGCAGGATCTGCTGCTCCATCAAGCGACAAAGCATAAAATATAGCAGCTTCTTTATCGTTTGGATATTCTTTATAAATTTTCTCCATTGCTTTTGCGAAGTTCATGCTTCGGGTACGATGGTCTATTGTATTCCAGTCTTTATAAAACAATGCAATAGCATTAATATAGTCTGTTTCTCTTTTTGATTTTTGCGTTAATGATTGCGCAATTGAAATAGCTTTATTTCCTTTCTCCAGTTCCGCTGGTGTTGGGGGGGAAGGCCATACCTGGTGGTAATTGCACATATCTACTCCCCAATAGGCCATGGCACATTCCGGCTCTTCATCGATAATTTTTGCAAAAACTTTTTCTGCTTCATCATATTCAAATGAATGCAGCAACGCTACAGCAAGATTAAAATCTTTTTTTACTTTTTCGGAACAGGATGTTTCAAATTCAACAGAGCCAAATTGCTTGTCCGGGAGGCCGCATGAAACAATTTCCCCTCTTTTAAGGTTGATCGCATTTATTGCGTCGTTTGAGGGGGCATTGTTTTTCCCATTGCATGATAAGAGTGTAAATAAGGATAGACTGAAAAACACCAGGTGTACTGCTTGTAATAACTTTTTCATACTTGCTTAATTATAATTTCTCAAGAAGTGATATGTCTTGTCCTGAAATAGGTTGACCATTTTTTTGGTTAGAAAATAGTTTAAAGTTCATTTCTGGGGTTGAAACATTGATAAGTCTTTTAAAAATTTTGTCCTTCGGTTTTTAAAAGACTTATCAACATTTCACCCTTAGATCAATGCCTCTTTTATAGGAGACATAATCATGCTGTTGATTTATATGAGCAAAGTTAGGCGTTTTCAATTGCAGGGAATAATTCCTTCTTTTGGTGTTGTAAATTTCTACCGATTGTGTTATCATTTTTTTTGCAATTTCAATTGCAGGGATATTTTTATTCATTCCAAATTCATATTTTAAATGTATCCCCAATCCAGGACAGCTTTTTTGCCAGGGGCGGTGAGGCCACGATATACCTTGATTCAGACAATCGCAACGTTGTTAAAAAGAATGATGCCATTTATTACGCCACCTGGTTAGAGTTTTTTTAATAGTCTTGTTCTGCACAACATGATTTTCCCTAATACCGCTTATACATTTTTGGGGTTCATACGGTCCGATGATATTTTTTATGCAATTTTAAGGCAACCCTATATCAAGTCAGATGCGGAGGTGGACATTGAAGACATAAAAAAACATCTGGAGTTTAACGGCTTTGAAAACCACATCAGGCATGACTATAGGCACAGGGCCTGTTACTTGAAGATATGCATGACGAAAACGTGCTGGTCAATACCGATACTTTATTTTTTATAGACACGGTATTTTACACGATTACCCCTCGCCATTCAAAGACCTCAACGTTATAAAAATATTTTCTACTTACTGCTCCACAATAAACAGGTGTTAAATGCTGCACTGGATTAAACCTAAGACAGCAACTAAACTTTTTTTCTTTATTGAACTGTTAGCCGAAAATTTCAATTGTGCTTTTATCATTATAGCATTGGTATAAATTTGTGATACCCGTTGGTCTGGAGACCAGACGGGGGCGGCACTGTAGAGGATTGAAGGAACACCAACGGCGGCGAAGATTAATGGCATATCCAGATTGCAGGCAGGTTGGATAAATTTTGATGTGGAAGTAAGCGCAGACGGGCAAATGCTTTACTTTACAGATTCGGAATTTGACCAAAATGGTAACCCCAAAACAGCCGATTTAGTTATGGCAGAAAAGAATGGCGCTGATTTTAAGCGCTTATCAAATAGTGCCGTTATTCTTAAAAATATCAATACAGATGCACTTGAATATGCTGCCTGCATTTCTACCAATCAACTCGAATTATATTTTACAAGATTAGCATTACCAGTTACTGCTGCATCATTGCCGGAAATTTTATATTGTAACCGGCAAAGTATAAATGACGCTTTCGGCAGCCCGGCAAAAATTAATAGTATCACTGGTTTTGCAGAAGCACCCACCATTGCACCAGATCAAAAAACTTTGTATTATCATAAAAAAGAAAATAATAAATTCGTTTTGTATCTGGTAAGAAAAAAATAAGTTTTATACACACTCTTCTTCAAGCAACATCCATCCATGAATATGTACCAGGCCAATGGCAGCGTAGCAATTAAAGATTTCAAGAGCAACAATTTATTTATTAATAATTAGATTATATGCACAATAATACAATCTATAAAAATGGCCCTTGTGTAACATTTCAAAACATTTACTTTAAAAAGCTACTTATATTTTCGTTTAAAAATTTTGCATCTTCAGGGTTGCTGGCTGCACCGGCAGTATGGCCCCAAAGGGATGGTATGGGTTTAAATATTACCCCTGGAATAAAACCTGCTTCGTAGGCAGCATCGCCAATGGGGAAATAAAGATCTGTTTGAGATGGCATGTATAAAAACGGAACTTTTATAGACCGGAGTGCATTTTCAACATTACCATTAAATCCGGGAGTGTTACCAACATCGTGTTGTTCCCAGGTACGCATTTGTAAAATAAGGTCATTGGCATCGGCACCCGGAATAAAATTGGTGCGGTATTGTTTCAGCAATTGCTCAAAAGTAGTACCCGGCGCTGCTGTTGCACGCCACAATTCTTTACGCCACCATTCCTGCGAATACAACCATGCTGTCCAAACAACAGCGAATGCCTCCATGCCTTTTACCGGTGGTGATGTATAATCCCCGTTGTTGAATGATGCATCTGCGGTAAGTGCAGCAATCTGCCCTTCTAACCGTACTATGCCATGAGGATATGTTTTTGCTGTGCCCGACGTGGCTACAATACGGTCAGCAAATTTGGGATAGCTTACGGCCCATTGAAATGCCTGTTGTGCACCCATCGAAAAACCAATGAGCCCTTTTAAATGGGATATCTTTAAATCTTCTATAAGTAAACGATGAACCGCCTCAACATTATCCCTAATATTCATAACCGGAAAACGGGGGCCATGAAAAGGTTCGGGCGTATTACTGGGAGAAGATGAATGCCCGTTGCCAAACAGTTCGGTCGCTACAAGAAAAAGTTTATTCGTGTCTAATGCCAGCCCTGGGCCAATGAGCCATTCATAACCATGGTGATCCGCCATATAATGCGATGGCAGCAGCACTGCATTATCATGCGCAGCATTTAAATGACCATACGTTCCATACACAATATGTGCTTCGGGTAACACAATACCAGCTTCAGTTTTAAAATTTTTAATCACAAATTCATAGTGCCTGGCAGGTTCGGCAACGGGATTTTTTTGAGCCAAAACACTTTGTGATAATAAAACAAACAGGATAATATTTTTCATTTTTAATAAATTATTTTTAATAATTTTTTTATTCAGCATTTTATAAATGTGCCATCCGATGCTTTTGTTGCTGCTTTTTTTAGCAGTGATATTTACAAAGCTACAGGGGCGGATAAAATTATGTTTAGTACGGCAGCAATCAAAATAAAATTGTAAAGAAGCCAACCTTTTTAAAGATTGACTTCCTTTTTTTTAAACCATCATTTTATTTATTCCCAATCGCTTTCAGCATTTCTTTTACGGCGGCTTCCAACTGTGTGTCTTTACCATTTAAAAAATCTTCGTAAGGTAAAGGCACAATCATATCTGGTTGCAGTTGCAAATTTTCTGTTGGCCTGTTTTCTTTGCCGATAGTTGCTACCATTGGGATACCAAAAACAATGGTGGGGTCAATCTGCGTTTCCCACCAAACCGCAGTACCAGTACCCGGTACAGGCATGCCAATTAACTTACCAATACCATTTGCCTTGTAGATGTATGGAAAAATAAATGCATCGCTGTAATTGCCTTCGCTCATTAACACACAACTTGGGTTCTGCCACCTGTCCATAGGCTCGCTTGATGGAACAGGATTGCTTTGCGGCGCAAAACGTAAATATGATTTACCACTTAAAAAAGTGTTTAAGTCATTATGCAGCCAGCCGCCGCCATTAAACCTTGTATCAACAATAAGCGCTTCTTTGTTTTTATTACGGCCCATTACTTCATCTACAACGGTTCGGTAACTTCCATCATTCATGCTTTGTACATGTACGTAACCAACTTTTCCTCCGCTTAATTTATCAACCATATTGTACATCATATTTGTCCAGCGTTTATACATCAACGCAGCTTCTTCAGCAAATAAAATTGGTTTAACCGCTTCTTCAAAACGGGTATTCGTTTTTGCATCATATACAGAAAGCAACGTATTTTTTGTTGCTTTACGGTTTAGTAATTTTGCCCAATCGTCCGCATCAGTTATCGGCTCAGCATCTATTTTTTCTATAATGCAACCAGCTTTTATTTTGCTGCCAGCTTTATCTACAGGCCCTCCTGTAATTACTTCGGTTACTTTAAGGCCGTTGCCTGTAAAGGTTTCATCATACAATAAACCTAAAGCTGCAGTAGCATCCGGGTTAAGCATTTGCGGTGTATATCTTCCTCCGGTATGTGAGGCATTTAACTCTCCCAGCATTTCACTCAGCAATTCCTGAAAATCGTAGTTATTGCTAATGTGCGGTAAAAATTTAGCATAGGTTTCTTTATACATTTTCCAATCAATACCATGAATGGTGGGATCGTAGAATTTAGCTTTCACCTGCCGCCAGCAATGATCAAAAATGTATGCTCTTTCTTTGGCTGCATCCAATATCATTTCGGCAGAAATACTTATTGGCGTTGATTTGCCGGCATCATCAATTTTTAATAAGCTGCCATTGTTGGTTACAAAAACACTTTTTCCATCTTTACTCATCTCAATACCACTGGGCGTTCCCCCGAGTTTAGCCAGTATTTTTGTATCATGTGTACGGGGTTCGGTAACCCATAAATCGTAGCCTTTTTCAAAAGCGGCGAGGTAATAAATTTTACTGGCATCCGGCGTTACAACATAATCACTAATAGAAGAACTGTTGATAGTTAACCTGATTTTTCTATTGTCAATACCTGTATATTCAGGTGTCCATTTTTTAGTAATTGCTGAATCTTTTTTAGCTGTAGAATCATTTTTACCGGCAGTTGATTTTTCTTTTAACAAAGCATAATCATCTTTTGCTAATTTAAATTCATCGTAAGCAGCAGGGTCTAAAAATGCACCATAAATATCCACTTCCCTGTTACCCTGGTAGGCCAAAGAACGGCGGCCTTCTCTATTATTTATCCATGTAATTAACTTGCCATCCAACGCCCATTTGGCATTATCTTCTCCAAAACCACTATTAATTGGGTGAAAGATAGTACCTGAACCATCTGCCTTAATAATAGCAGCATGGTTACCACCAAAACCAAAATATTCATCATTAGCTAAAAGGTATTTACCATCAGGGCTCCAGTTAAAATCAATATCACCATCGGAATAACTGTAATTATGCCCTGCGGGGATGATAGTACGGGATTGTTTGGTAGCAATATTGTACACTTTAAGAATGTTCCTGTTTTCCAGGTAGCCTACTTCTTTACCATCAGGAGAATATTTAGGTAAAAATTCTTCTGCGTTAGTTGCAATAAGTGGCTCTTCTTTCAATACGGTAGAGGCATAAAAATATGGCTCGTCTTTTCTAACAATAGTAGTGGTATAAATATCCCAGTTATCGTTGCGTTCGGCTGCATAAATAAGGCTTTTACCATTGGGCGCCCATTCCACCATACGCTCTTGCTGTGGCGTATTGGTTATTCGCTTTGTTTGTGTGCCATCAACACTTGTTACAAACACTTCGCCCCTGGTAATAAACGCAATTTCTTTACCGTTGGGTGATAAAGCAAACGCCCCTACATTTCCATTTACAGCAACATTTTTCTCTACATTCTGCCTGCCATCATTATTAATTTGAATAGCTACTTTTTTTGGTGAGTCACCATCCGTTAGCGTGTAAATATCTCCATCGTTTGTAAAGCATAATGTATTGTTTCTACTGATGCTTAAATGCCGTACCGGATTAGTTTTAAAGGATGACAATTGTTTTTCTGCCGGTGTTGTGCCCAGCATTTTTTTAAAGATATTTTGATTGCCATTTTTTTCGCTTAAATAATATACTGCCTGATCATCGTTACTAAAAACAGGCTCTCTGTCTTCTCCCTCAAAGTCACTTATTTTTTTATATTGTTTGCTTTTTATATCCATCACCCATACATCTCTTGTAACTGATGAAGTGTGGTGTTTACGCCAGGGATCTTCGTAGCCTTTTCTATCTTCAAAAACAATTTGATTTCCCTTGCTATTATAATGTGCCCTGTCCATACCGGCACCAGATATCAATACCGGCCTTCCGCCTGAAATGCTTACGGTGTAAAGGTTTTGAAACAAACGCGGACTATAAAAGCGAATGTTAGCTGCCTGTATATTTCTGGCACTTCCAAAAATAACCTGCTTATCGTCTGGCGAAAAATCGAACGGAAAATCGCCTGCACTATTGTAGGTAATCCGCACTGGTGTACCACCTGCCGCTGGCATTACAAACACATCAAAATTTCCATAACGGTCGCTTGCAAATGCAATATATTTTCCATCGTGGCTCCAAACGGGCATCATATCCTGTGCCTCGTGAATGGTTAAAGGAACGGCAGTACCACCATTGGCATCTACTTTATAAATATCGCCCTTGTAGCCAAAAGCAATGGTTTTTCCATCGGGTGAAATAGCAGGGTAACGCAGCCATAATGGATTGTTTTGTGCACTGCTGCCAAAGGCTGTAAACAACAACACGAGGCTCAAGAAAAAATTTCGCATAATAGTTTGTTTGGTTTGTAGAAGATGTAATTGTAACAGGAAAAATACAATAACATTTTAGCATTTAAAATTGTTTTATATAAGTAGCTGGTTAAGGCTTACAGATGGTGAATATTTTATTAGCTGCTATAGATAAATACATGAAAAAAAATTTATCCTTGTAGAGGATTGGTAGAACATTTTTTCGCCGCCGTCTGGTCTCCCGACCAACGGCAGATCGGAGGACAGCAACTCAACTTTTTTTCTTTATTCAATTACCACCCGAAATTTCAATAGTGTTTTGATGATTCTACGGATAGCATTGGATTAAGTTTGTGATACCCGTTGGTCTGGAGACCAGACGGGGGCGGCGTTGTAGAGGATTGAAGGAACACCAACGGCGGCTAACACTTGCGCCAGTAGGGGGTATATATAATGATTAGTTTTTTATATACTTCGCATTATAATGATAAAAAAGAGTAGAATCAGGAAATATCTGCAGCGTATATTTTCCCTTTGCAAGAATTGAATTGGGATATGAATTGGGAGGAATGAAATGTCCGGCTAAAATTTTTTTATTTGCTGAATCAGCCATTGCTGCAGGGGCATCGGGCATGGATTTAAAAAAAATATATCCTGTAGCTTTACCCGAAAGTATTGTACCGTAATTGTAATTAGTGGTGTCATAAACAAGTTTCACATTGTCAAGCTTAAAGCTGGTATTATTTTGTACACTAATCATAACACCAGTTGGTTCACTTTTTTTGCAACTATTAAATGCAATTACAAAAACGGAAATTAAAATAAGTCTTATCATAAGTGATTTTTCAACTGACACTCAAGAAAAACAAAACGTTGCATATTACCTAAAATAGTTCTCGTTCTAAACTTTTTACTCCCGGTCAAAAACCGGTTTGCATTGTATGTCACAGGTGATTCTGCGGAACACTTGCGCCAGTAGGGGAATTTGGAGAGAATTCTGATAAGTATTTTTTTGTACTTTTACATTAAATGTTGTCAGATGATACCCGAAAAAAAATTAAAAATATCACTGCAGGAAATGTCATTGAAGGGAGCCAGAATACTTGCACAGCAATCCGAAACTACCTTTGCACACGCTTTCCAACAAGCACAACGGTTAAAACAGACTTCGAAGGTAAACTCCTTATCAAAAAAGAGCAGGCTGATCTCTTAGAAGCTTTCAGTAAAAAAAATAATTTATGTCTTACGACGTTGCCAATCCAGGGCAGCTTTTTTGCCAGGGGCGGTGAGGCCACGATATACCTTGATTCAGACAATCGCAACGTTGTTAAAAAGAATGATGCCATTTATTACGCCACCTGGTTAGAGTTTTTTAATAGTCTTGTACTGCACAACATGATTTTCCCTAATACCGCTTATACATTTTTGGGGTTCATACTGTCCGATGATATTTTGTATGCAATTTTAAGGCAACCCTATAACAAGTCAGATGCGGAGGTGGATATTGAAGACATAAAAAAACACCTGGAGTTTAACGGCTTTGAAAACCACATCAGGCATGACTACAGGCACACTGAACTGGGCCTGTTACTTGAAGATATGCATGATGAAAATGTACTGGTCAATACCGATACTTTATTTTTTATAGACACGGTATTTTACACGATTACCCCTCGCCATTCTTAGACTTCAATGTTATAAAACTAAGTTCAAATTATTGTTCAATCAATGAACAGATGTTGAATGCTTACTGAGTTTGCAACTCAGGATTTGCCCATTGATGCTGTTATAAAATATAAGTTTCAGTAAGCTTCCTTCGGGCATTTTTATTTAAAAATATTTGATGTTGCTTTATTCAACAAGCCCTGCGTTACAAACTCAGAAACAGCAACTCAACTTTTTTCTTTATTCAATTATCATTCGAAAATTTAATTTTATGTTTTGTTCATTCTAAAGATAGCACTGGATTAAGTTTGTGATACCCGTTGGTCTGGAGACCAGGCGGGGGTGGCACTGTAGAGGATTGAAGGAACACCAACAGCGGCTGAAAATAATCTTTTGCTGGTAATGGTAAGTTTGCCATTATACTTTCCGCCACCCGGTGGAATATATAAGATGCTCCAGGTATCAATTTTTGTTTCGTTTGGTTGCAGTTCTATTTTCATCAATTACATTTAATGATAAATAAAATAATTTTCAGATTGTTTATTGTTTGATGACCTGTACATTTTTTTTCATTTGCCCGTTGTTCCATTCTGCTGCAAGCTGATATATACCGCTTGCCATATTTTTCAGATCAACTTGTATGAGATTGCTGCCTTGCAAAATAGAAGTTGTTTGAATTTTAACCAGTGTCCCTTTAGTATCAAATACTTTTATTACCATCTTAGACCCCATTGCAGTTGAAATATTGATAAATACTTTTTCAGTAAAAGGATTTGGCCATACGCTGAATACGTCTGCTGCATTACAAGAAGCCCTGAGGATACTGCTGTATTGTACTCTTCCATCAATATCATACTGTGCAATACGGTAAAAACTTTTTTGCACAGGGTTGTTATCTGTAAACAAATAACTTCTTTCAGTATTACTGTTTCCTGCAGCCGGCAGGTTGCTGATCACTGTCCAGTTAATGCCATCCGTACTTCTTTCAATATTAAAATGGCTGCTGTTTTGTTCCTGTGCTGTTTTCCATTTAATGATAACATTATCCCCTTCGCATTTTACATTGAATAAAGTGAATTGCACCGGCAATGGATTGTTGGGGGTTGATAATGTCCATCTTGAAAAATCGGCGATGCCGGTTTTTTCCACATAATTAGTGATGGTGTTTGATGAATTAAAACCCTGGTAACTCCAACTGGTGTTATTGCTGCTTTTCCAAAATTGAAGGCCTGCTTCAGGTAAACCATTTAATTCAGCATCGAAATAATGAAAACGCAGTGTGGCATTTAAGGCAGTGTTGTTGGTGGGAATAATATCATAATACCGATGTATGCTATTGCCATTGCCAAAACTATTTATCTGCGACTGGTGGCCTCTACCAATTGCTACATTGCCCATGTTTTGTGTAGAGGTAATGATGGCGCCAAGGTTACCGGGATTTGCAAAATTGGGGGCATTCAATACGCCATTGAATACTACCCGTCCGCCATTGGGCCCAATAACACGGCTGGTTTCCTGCTCATTATTTAAAACGCCTGTGCTACCCAAACCCAGGTTGAAGTTATTGAGGTTAAGATAACCAGCCACAAAATTAACCTGCTGTGTTGTAAGGACGAACCTTTGCAGTGATACAGAACTGCCTTCGGTTTTATTTATTTCTAAACCATAAAATATGGTTGACTGGCTGCCGCTTATTGAGGAGGGAGTATTGCCGGTAAAACTCACCATACTGCTGCCTTGTGTGAAGGTTCCGTTGTTTACAAAATCAGTGTTATTAAGTGTTAGTTGTGCCGCTCCGGTTATATACAATTGTGCACCAGGCGTAATGGTAAGTTGTGCAATTAGTTTATTACAACAGGTAAATAATAAAAATGAAAATAGAATTTTTTTCATGGCATGTTTCGTTTAATGATGCTTTTAAAAATGTTGGAACACTATTTCCAAGCCTTTGCTGGTGCTTTGCACATCTAATGCTGCACTTGCATTTGGTGTGGTAGTGCCTATGCCTACGTTTTGAGAAAAGGAGCAATATGAAGTGGCAGATAAGAAAGATAGAATAAATAATGTTTTTTTCATACCAAGTTTTCTTGTTTAAAAATGACTATAGCACATTTTAAAAAATATTTCCATTTGCATCCAATCTCAATATCCAGTAATCACTCCCAATCCCATGATTGGGAACAGTCACATCGCCATTATCGGAAGAAGCTGAATACCCGACAACAATAAAGCCTCCCCCAGGTTTCTGGCGGATACTTAAAGCAATATCTGTATTATTTCCTCCATATAATTTGTTCCAGATAATATTTCCTAAGGCATCTAATTTTACAATCCAGTAATCACTTGACCCATGATTGGTGCCAGTCACATTGCCGCTGGCTGATGAAGAAGAAGACCCTGCAACAATATATCCCCCATCGCTGGTTTGTTGAATACTTTTAGCTTCGTCACTACCACTGCCACCCAAAAGTCTATCCCAGATTCCATTTCCTGCTGCATCTAACTTTATAATCCCGTAATCACTGGTGAAAGACCCTGCAGCAATATATCCTCCATCCGATGTTTGTATAATACTGGAAATTCCATCATCCCGAATGCTGCCTAATGTTTTATTCCATACAATACCTCCCAAACTGTTTAATTTTACAATCCAAGCATCGGTTGTGAGAGAATTACCATGATTGGAATTAGTTACATCACCACCAGCTTGAGAACGGGTAATGCCCGCAATAATATACCCCCCATCGCTGGTTTGCTGAATGCTAGATGGTATCTCCATATTAGATGCTCCCAATAATTTATTCCATTGTATGTTTCCGGATGCATCTAATTTTACAATCCAATAATCCTGTGCTCCATGACTAACACTTGTAACATCACCATTGGCGGATGAAGTAGAAGATCCGGCCACTATATAACCCCCATCTGCTGTTTGCTGAATACTGTAAGCTTCGTCATAACCACTGCCACCCAATAGTTTATTCCATACAATGTTTCCGGAGGCATCTAATTTTACAATCCAGTAATCAGAGCTTCCATGGTTAACTCCGGTAACATCGCCGTTGGCTGATGAATAGGAATAGCCTGCTATTATCAATCCACCATCCGATGTTAGCTGAATATCAGTTGCAATATCATCACCATTTCCACCCAATAGCCGGTCATTATCAATATTTCCATATTGATCCAATGTAACAATCCAGTAATCACTCCCAATCCCATGATTTACATTGGAAACATCTCCATTAGCAGATGAAGATGAATAACCTGCTATTACATACCCTCCATTTGGCATGATCCGTATGCTCATTGGCACATCGTCTCTGCTGCCTCCAATAAGCCTGTTAGCCCCAGCTATTTCTGCTTTTATTTTAGTCCAACCATAAATGGTATAAATTTCTATAGATTGAGTGCTGGTATTAAAAATCATAAGCCCAGGAGTGGGACTAACAATGGAATTCCGCTGTACGGTAGTCATACGGGGAGGCAACAATCCACTGTTGGTACTGGTAATATCCAACTTTGCACTTGCATTGGGTGCGGCGGTGCCAATACCTACGTTTTGAGAAAATGATTGCTTTGGTGAACTCAAGAGAAAAAAAAGAAATAATAAAATTGAAATGAAATTTATCTTTTTCATCGATTATTTTTATTGATAAATAATATTACCCGCCGCATCTAACCTTACAACCCAATAATCTGTAGCACCATGATTGGTACCTGTAACATCCCCGGTTGATGAAGAGCCGGAATACCCTGCAATAATATAGCCGCCACCAGCACATTGCTGAATACTGTACGCAATATCATCATTGCTGCCGCCAATTAATTTATTCCAGCTAATATTGCCCGCTGCATCTAATTTCACAATCCAGTAATCGTTCAATCCGCGGTTGGTGCCGGTAACATCGCCATTGGCAGATGATTTGGAACTGCCTGCTACAATATATCCACCGTCGGTGGTTTGCTGAATGTTGTACGCTATATCATCACCACTTCCACCCAATAATTTATTCCAGCTAATGTTGCCGGCGGCATCTAATTTTACAATCCAATAATCCTTCAACCCATGGTTAACGCCTGTTACATTTCCATTTGCAGATGAGGTTGAATAGCCTGCTACTATATATCCACCATCGGCAGTTTGCTGAATGGAAGTAGCATATTCATTGCCCGTTCCGCCCAATAATTTATTCCAGGTAATGGCACCGGCTGCATTTAATTTCACTATCCAGTAATCATTCAATCCATGATTGGTGGCGGTAACATCGCCATTGGCCGAAGACAAGGAGTAGCCTGCAATTATATATCCCCCATCGGTGGTTTGCTGAATGCTGAGTGCTTCTTCATCATTGTCGCCACCCAATAATTTATTCCATACAATGTTTCCTGCTGCATCTAATTTTATAATCCAGTCATCTAAAAATCCATGATTGGTTCCGGTAACATCCCCATTGGCCGAAGACAAGGAGTAACCTGCAACAATATAACCTCCATCGGTGGTTTGCTGGATGCTATAAGAAAGTTCACTGCTATTACCACCTAATAATTTATTCCAGGTTATATTGCCATTGGCATCCAATTTCAAAATCCAGTAATCCTGCAATCCATGATTGGTTCCGCTAACATTTCCATTGGCAGAGGAAAGAGAGGTTCCTGTTACAATATATCCCCCGTCGGTGGTTTGCTGAATGCTAAATGCCGCTTCATCATTGCTGCCCCCAAAAAGTTTGTCCCAAACAATTACACCGTTAGCATCTAATTTTACTATCCAGTAATCTCCCAACCCATGATTGACTGCGGCAACATCGCCGCTGGCAGAAGAACTGGAACGGCCTGATAAAATATAACCACCATCGGCAGTTTTTTGAATAAAAGGATACTGTTCCTGTGCAGTTCCGCCCAATAATTTTTCAATGGGAAAATTTGTTTTTTCTATAAGCAACCAGCCGATGCTGGTAAAAACCTGGAGGTATTGTTCATCGGTATTAAATATCATTAACCCCGGTGGCGGATTATTGATGGCATCCCGCTGTGCAATCGTCATGCGGGGTGGTAACAGCCCTTTATTGGTACTGGTTATATCTAATTGTGCAGAGGCTTGGGGCACAGTGGTACCAATACCTGTGCTTTGACAAAACAAGCTGATAGGCAATATGAAAAAAGAAAAAAAGAAAATAAAATGTATGGCTTTCATCTGGCTATTTTTATTGTAGGATAATATTACCTGCTGAATTTAGTTTTACAATCCAGTAATCATTGCCACC
>JANLQE010000199.1:0-5971 GCA_031367625.1 Bacteroidota bacterium | reverse complement strand
AAGCCCAATATAAAAATTTCGTACTGATCGCCGGCAGGCAGGCGCAAAGAAAATTTACCGTTATTATCAGTTAAGCCCTGGTATTCCTTCTCATTGGCTTTACTCCGGAATACAATAATCTCATTAGCTCTTGTATTATTTTTAAAATCGGAAACAGTTACGTCAACAGGCGCATCTTTGGGAATAGCTGCATTTTGTACCACATGGGTTTGTGTAAAAGCAAGGGAGGGAAATAAAAAAATCAGGGCTGCAAAAAAACTTTTTTTCATACGGAAAAAATTTCAAAAGTGGATTTAAAGACAGCAGTAAATATAGTTTTATTTTGTATTATTTCTGAATTTTTCTACTGCCATATTTCTATTTGTACTTTTACTGAAACATTTCTATCTAAACAAAATAATATAGATTTTATTGCATGGATAGCATTTCAACCCTATTTCATTATTACATCTAAAAAATGAATCTCCAGAATATTTATTCAGCAATCTATGCAACAAATATCAGGCACAGGCACCAGCGTACTGGTACGTAAAATTCTTTCGCTTCCCAATTGTTCGGTTAAAGGACGAATGCTTTCTTCTTTTTCTGCCTGGCTGATAAAAGCATCTTCCATGCGGAGCTGTCTTTCCCGCTCTAATTTTTGCTGCCTGTCAGTGGCAGAATAATTTACCTCTCCTACTACACTTTTAAAATGTGAAACTGCCATGCCCTGTTGCAAATTCAGCAGATCAAAGTTTGCTACCCTGTTACTAAGCATTTGATTATTATTATTATTATTGGCAGATGGACGGCCAAAAAACTTATCGTAGGTGGGCAGCATCTCTACTACCAATACACTAAGGCTGCTGTCTAAAGGCAGTCCATAGTTCTGCAAGATTATTTGTACCTCTTTATTTTTCCAACCGGTAATGCCGTATTGTATTGCATCTGTATTTATATCAATCACGGGTTTACCTGCATCATCAAACGTTTTGCGCTGGCGGACAAATAACTGATCGTCCAGTAAAATATTACGGTAGGCTTTATCATCGGCACGTTTTACCTGGGCATACAACAGCGCCCATAATTGTGTGCGTGGCGGATTACTGGTAACATCGGCACCATTGAAAACCGTTTGTGCAAAAGGCGCTGTTACCATGATATGTTTTTCGTTGCGGTTAATGATGCAGAACAATTGCGGCAGCGGGTGCTGCACACCGGTAGTACGCAAAGGGCTTCCAAAACGTTCCTGTGCTGTACTCCATCCTTTTTTATGTCCTACCCTGAGTTCGTAAGTAAGAAAGCCGAATAATTCTGCAGACGATGCGTGCATACCCGCCGGCAAAGGCACTAAATAATGCACAGGGCTTTTACCTTCTTTTTTATCAGCGGCTGTTAATTCCTGCATGGCATTTAAACCACTCTTATCATCGGTATGTTGCGGGCTTATAATACGGATTGGTTCAGGATTGATGGACAAGGTTGGTTCCTCCGGTGCCTTAAGCATTTCAAATTCCCAGCGGGATAATAAAGGATCCGGGCTATATGCCAGCATACGGATAAAATAAGCGTCGTTCTTATTTTGAAGCGGCTCTTCAAACTCCAGCCACAAAAAACGGCGCCGGGGTTCTGTACTTGAATAAATATCATCACTCACATATTTGCTTTGTGCAATGCCGGCGCTTACGATCTTTGGCACCTGTGCAGGCTTGCCTGTTATTGGCAGATGCAGTTGTAATAGAAGCATTTCATCGGTTTCAACAACTTCCCCTACATCTGGTAATGATTTAAAATTTGGTGCGATACGGTACTTCACCATCATCTCTTCCGGAAACCCAGTAACATCTTTTGGCTTGGGCTCTACCGCATCTAAAAAACATAAATAAGTTTGGCTCCTGTCCGGGTTATACAAAGCCTGTATGTTGATGGCCTGCTTCATTTCTATATCCCCAATCAGTTCTTCCTCTTCCCATGGAATAGCATTGCGTTCTTCTTCTGATAAGCCTGCCCCTGCAAATTTTTTCTGGCGATAAAATTCAAAGCTTACCGGCCTGGCAGCATCCCAGGTCCAGTCCCGGTTGAGAATTAAAGTGATGGGCACCACCCAGTGATTCAACAGATCGCTTTTGGTAGAAAACGTAATGCTGGTGCTGTCTGGCGCCATATTATGCCTTATAGCACGGCAGGCGCCAAATTGAATTCTTGTTCCCTGTTTGCCCACGAGGCTTAATCCTTTTGATTCAACTCCTATAGTTTTATCAATGGCTTCTGCGAGGCGTTCTATCATGCTGCTGGTATGAACAGGGCTGTTATTTTCTACAAATATTTCTGTAAGCGTTGCTTTTAAATACGTATCGGTATCAGGCTGCAGCCAGATGCCACGGATCATATCTACTTCTGGTAAATCTTTAAATAATTGCTTTTCATTTTTGCCTGCCTTGCGGGTGATAAATGAAATGGGCTTACCTATTTTTTGCAGGTCAGATTTTTCAGGATAGTATTCCAGCCTATCGCTTAAAACGGGCCTGAGCGTAATGCGTATATCCCTCGACGTTGGCAACACAATATCAGCATGGTCATCAATTTTATCTCCACCGGCTATCAAGCCCAGGGCTCCTAAATCCTGTGAGTAGGTAAAGCTTAAAACCGGTGCGTCTACAAAGGTTATCGGTATTGTACAATCGCCATTAAGATTATCTTTAGGAAAAGAGCGTTTAGTTATGTACAGCTTTGCATAGCTTTCATGGCTCTCAGGATTATACCGCAGTTGCATATCCATTTCCAACGCTTTTACTTCCACCAAAACCTCTACCCAATCTACATCAGGATCTGCCAGGCCCACTTCCCTGTTTTTTGTGTGGTCTATTATGCCGGCTGCATGAACAGCGGTTGCATCTGCTGCTAAATCTGCCACAGCATTGGGATACCTGCCTGTGAATAACACAGATGGATATCCCAGCAGAGGGCGCTTCATTACCAAAGTATTGTCTGTAAAATATACTTCATCATTTAATGGCAATATATTTTGTAAGCGAACAGTTTGCGGCTGCACAGTACGCCTGAAATCGCAAAAAGCTTCCGGTGCCGGTGCTGCATATTTGCGATGTTCATCAACTTCAGGACCACCACCACTAACATCGGCAAGGCGTACCCTGAAATCATATTTTGTGCCATACAAAAGTTTTACATCACCCAAACCTGCAGCTTCATAATTATCAAATTTTTTTGCCTGTTTTTCCGGAATACTGTTTAGCTCTTTTTTAAAAATTTCTATGGCATCGTTATCTGTTAGTGCTAAACTTCCACCGGTCCAGTGAGTATAATATTGCGGCAGCCAAAATAATGTACCCGGCGTAGCATCCGGCTTGGCGGGGTACACTTCTACACCCAGTTCTTTTTCATTTCCTGCGGCATCAATCGTTTCGCCACCTATTACCAGGTTTGCTTTATTGCGTACTTTACACAAAGGCCGCCATGGGTTGGGGTTGGGATCTGCATCACTGCTCAACCGCACATCTACCCTATATTGCAGCACCCCCATTGGGGCATCGGTTCTTTGGTTTGTCGGCAGGGTTTCATCCACTTTTATCTGCCGGTTCATCCATATCAGCAACTGTTCATCATCCCAGGCCAGGCGAATTCCGGCATCGGTTATCACTGGTAATTCTTTATCTTCCTTCTCCCGCAAAAGATCACTGCTTACCGGTTGATTGGCATGAACAATTTTGCAAAACCCATCATCGTATTGCTCGGTTTCAATCAGCAGTTCATCAAAACCGGATGGCTGTAACGGAATGTCTTCATCCAGGTTATCTCCCGGTTCGGGATCTTTTATCAACACAGGAAATTGTATGGCAGCAAACAAAGCCCGGTCATCATCTTTTTTCAATTTTGGCAATTTAGCCGCATATCTTTTTACCAGTTTTTGGCCGGCAGGCGGCGCATCATCCATCACCGTTTTATAACTGCAGCCATCATCCAGATCCACATATATCCAACTGCCTTCTTTTACAAAGTCGGGGTTCACATCAAACGTAGCCTCATACACAAAGCCCACCCGTTCTGCCAGTGCAGGCTGTCGTAAACATTGGGCAAATACTTTACCCCAGCTTAAATCATATTTCGATTTAAAGCCAGCTACAGAAGGCGTTTTGTCTTTAATGGCGCAATGATAACTATCATCAATAGCCGCATCTTTTGTACGGGGTGTGGTAAAATTAAAACTGCTGCGATAGCTCTCCGGTAAATATTTACGTGCCCGCTCGCCAGCTTTTGGAGGCCTTAATGAATTTGAACTATCCGTGTTTGATCTATCTGTTGCAGGAATGCTCCCATATTGCGCTTCTATGTCTTCAAATATTGGCCGTATATTGGCAGGCATAGAGATGCCGTTCAAAGGAAAAGTTTCTGCTGTTTCCAGGATGGATGGATATTTTTCTCCATCGGTTATCAGCCTTGCCTTAAGTTTTATCACGGCATCTACCCAGGGCACAGTGCCCGGCGCCACCTGGTCTGCAATCAGCGGATTAAAATTTCTGGGGATAACCAGCACACGAAGCGTAAGCTGATTGTTTTTCCAACGTTGCGGAAAACTTAAAATTGAAATTCTTGCGTTCATAAAATCAGTTTCTTAATAAATGAATTTTTGATACCAGCATAATTGATATTTATTTGTAGCCCATGCCCATCAATTAAATTTATTAACTCACATTCTTGCATAATCATTTACTGATGTTAGCGTCATTGGAAGAATATGAATAGTGTTTTTCATATCAATTTCACTTCCTTGTGCAAACGATAACATCAATGCAGCAAAGGATTCACTTAATGGATCCGGTGCAGCGTCTTTTTGTGCCCTAAGTGCTTCCTCAGGTACAAATTGGAGCTCAAACTTTTTTCCATGGCTTTCTTCAAAAATATTCACTACTTCAAGTGGACTCAATGCAGTAGGTCCGCCAAGCTCAATACTTTTATTTTTAGTTGCAGGATTATTAAGTGATGCCACAGCGAATGAAGCAACATCTTTTATTGCTATCCAGGAAATCCTGTTTTTTCCTTCTCCATAAACAGTGGCTTTCGCATTGGGATAATCGAAACCCAGTGCAGGACTGAGCCATGCTTCCATAAAAAAAGTTGGTTGCAAAATGGTATAATTCAAATCACTTTCAGCAAGATGCTTTTCTACTTTGCGTTTAGCAGTTTGCAAAGGAAATTCATCTGCCATGCTGCAAAATGAAACATAAATAAATTGACTGATACCTGCATCTACAGCAGCATTAATCAAATTAATCTGTCCCTCATCATCCACTGTTTGAATGGAATCCCCTTGCTGTCTTGAGAAGGTTGAAGAAACGGTGGAAATAATTGCTGAAACGCCTTGCAATGCATTCTTTAATGAGGCCTTATCTTTTAGATCAGCTTCTGCAATTTCAACACCTGATTCTTTTAATTGAGCTATTTTATTTACATCTGATGTGGCACGTACCAAACCCTTCACCTTTTTATTTTTTTCAATTAACTGGCGACAGATTTCACTGCCTAAAAATCCTGTAGCCCCCGCTACAAATATTGTTGAAGGATTGTTTGAATTGTTCATATCGTTTGATTTAGTTTTTGTTTGTTTGGTTACCCCCTGTATTTGTACTGTACGATAGGTTTGCAGGTAACTTGTGTTTTAATAATTTGATTGAGCCTGTTTACTAATCTGTTTTTACGCTAATTGTCTTTGTTCCGACCATTGCTCACTAAAGCTGATATCTATAATAAAACAGATGCTGATGTCTAAACTAAATGTTACCTGCGCAATCATGGTAGTGCTGCCGGTTCTGGCATCGCCTATTCTTTTCTGCACTTTGCCACTTGCTTCTATCTGGATGGTAACGGTTACAATGCCGCCCAAAATATCGGCCCTGCCACGGAACAGTAAAAACCCGCCGATGGTTAGCTGTGTACTGTCTAAACTCATCTCTACACCTGCGGCAAAATATACACT
>JANLQE010000198.1:0-8760 GCA_031367625.1 Bacteroidota bacterium | reverse complement strand
CAGTTTTTTACAGAGATGAGTTAATTTTTTAATCGTAAATAAAGAGAAAGCCCGGCAATTATAACCGGGCTTTTTATTTAAAAAAAGAATAGTTTTAAAATCATTTTAAGATACAGGCAAATATCTTTATTTTTGCCGCCCGTTTATGAGGTATCCCAATGATATCGGGATTTGGATTCATATAAATCTATAAAATAGAATGTCGGGGTAGCTCAGCTGGTTAGAGCATCGGATTCATAACCCGAAGGTCGGCAGTTCAAGTCTGCTCCCCGATACTAAGATAAGCCACTTAATGAGTGGTTTATCTTTTTAAAAGATGCTGACTTATTTCGTAATTTCATCAAAGGTGCATAGAAATTTGAGCATCGGATTCATATCCGCAGCGGCGGACGGCAGTTCAAGTCTGCTCCCCGATACTAAGCCCAAATCTTCTTAATAAAGAATTTTACTACTCTCTTTTACTTTGGCTCAAGACGAAGCCGATAGAAGCGGCACCCCAATCCGCCGTGGCGGAGAGGAGTATAGCGTACAACAGCAATCAATGATAAAAAATGCAGCTTTGTCAACTGCCATAAAAAGATAAAAAGAAAAAGCCCTCTGCAAGTGCAAAGGGCTTTTTTAATTATTAAAAAAGTATTAGAAATTTCTAACCGTCATTTCTGTTCTCCTGTTTTTTGCACGGCCTGCTGCTGTTTTATTATCTGCTACTGGTTTCGTTTCTCCATAACCGGTAGATTTTAAACGGCTTTCTGCAATGCCTTTGCTTACCAGATAATTCTTTACTGCAACTGCTCTGTTATCTGAAAGAATCTGGTTCTTTTCGTTAGTACCCTGGGCATCTGTATGCCCATCTATATCTATCATTAAAGATTCATCTGCTTTCAGTAAATCTACCACTGCATTTAATGATTTAAATGATTTAGCCAACAGTTTGTAGCTTCCTGTAGAGAAGAATACATTTTTAGCTGCGTAGTTTATTTTTTCAATAACTTCTTTTGCAATAACAGGGCATCCCTGGTTGCTTACCGGGCCCGGGCGTGTTGGGCATTTATCTTCTTCATCATTTACCCCATCTCCATCAGTATCCGGTATAGGGCATCCCTGGTAACGTGCCAAACCTTTTACAGTAGGGCATTTATCTATTTCATCATTTATTCCGTCACCATCTGTATCGGGTATCGGGCATCCCTGGTATTTTGCAATACCTGCTACATCCGGGCATTTATCATCGCCATCTGCAATGCCATCACCATCACGGTCAGGGCAACCTTGCAAAGCCGCCAAACCCGGTGTGTCAGGGCATTTATCATCTGCATCTAATACCCCATCGCCATCACGGTCTAATACTACCGGCATAGGAGGAGCCACCACAGGAGCTTCTACTTTAGGTTTATTAAAAGTTTCTGCAAATCCCAAACTGTGATAAAAATGATAAGCAGTATTTTCAGTTGCTGCAATTCGGTATTGGGAATTAAGCAGAATGAAAGTATTGTCAGCCAATTTGAATTGCAAACCCAATCCTAAGGGGATAAAAGCTCCGTAATATCCCTGGTATTTAGAAGCCCCAATACCGGCAGTTATAAAAGGATTTATAAAATATTTGTCTGTTAATAATTTTACATTAGCAGTAGCGGCAGCCTCGAGTAAAAAATTCTGGTTTCCGTTACTGATTTTATCCGGTACAGGGTAATCTGTAAAAGAACCACTAAGTGTACTCACAAAATCCACATGGTTACTAAGGCCTTTTAAATAGCTGATAGCTATTCCGGGATTCATACGGTTAAGTTTATTCCATTGTTTTGCTCTAAGTACACCTGATAAACCATTAGCACGAATATCACTGGCTGTTTTAAAGTCATCAAATATAAAATGGATGCCTATTCCTGAGGCTTTTTTGTATTCATTTTGGCCGTAAGAGATTGTACATACAACCAGGGTTACAAATGACAGAATAAATTTCTTCATAAATGTTAGTTTTTTCTTAAACGCAGCAAAAATAGCTGCTTAGTTTCAAATGATAAAATTAATTACAAAGTATTACAGCTTTGGTTGTTTATTTACAGACGGTATAAATCTAAGTTTTTTATTGTTTATATAATTTTTGATTTAGCACTTCTACCTTTACTCTGGTAAGCCCACGGGAAATATACCCAAGTTTTTTGGCACCTGCTCTGGTAAGATCTACTAAACGGCGTGTTTTAGGATGAAGGCGGTCATTTGTTTTTACAACAATAATTCTCCCGTTTTTTAAATTAGTCACCTGTATCCAGGTACCCAGTGGCAATGAATTGCATGCGGCTGTAAATTTATACTGGCTGAATATTTCTCCATTGGCAGTGCGCCTTCCATGAAATTTATTAGCATAAAAACTGGCCTGGCCATAAAGGATTGTTGCCTTTTTTTTTCGATCTTTTTTGGGAGCTGTATTTGTTGCATCCGCTTCCTGCGCCATTAATAAAATTGGCTGAAATAAAAATGCAAAGGATAATAAGTGTATTAAGGTAAATTTTTTTAAAAAAATACGGGAACAATTCATGCAGCAGGTTAAGGTAAAAAATTATTTTGCGGCGAAATATTTTTCTCTCATCAATTTATCTTCGCCATAAATATCATCGTAAAATTTTATAGACCCATTTACCAATTCACATCCAAAGTAACGTATAAATAATGGGAATTTATTTTTTACATCTATCCGGTGCCATTCTTTTAATGCTATCCAGTTGGTAACAGAATCTGTATTGTAATGCAGTAAATCGGGCTGTTTGGAATGCAGGCTGTCGTTTCTTATCAGGTAAAAAGCAAGCTTTTGCCATTCCTGCACACGTACACAACCATGGCTGATGCTTCGTACAGCATTTTTAAATAAGTAACGCTGGTTGGTATCGTGCAGGTAAACAGAAAAAGGGTTGCTGAAATTAAATTTGATAACCCCCAAAGCATTATCATCGCCGCTACCCTGCCGCACTTTGTAAGGAATTTCTTTTGAATATTTACTCCAGTTTACGGTAGCCGGGTCTATCACTTCTCCTTTATTGTTTAATAAACTAAAGCCTTTACGGGCAAGATAATCTGTACTTTTTTTTAAACCTGGTAATATATCTTTTTTTATAATACTGGCTGGAATGGTCCAGGTGGGATAAATAATTATATCGCTGATAGCACTCGTTATAAGCGGTGTAGGGGTTGCCGGCTTACCGCAGATAATTTTTGATTCCATTACAAGAGTATCTGCATCCCAAACTTTTAAATTATAAGCAGGCAGATTTACCAAAATATATTTTTCAGGCATTTTTACGGGCAGTAGTTTATACCTGTCTAAAGTAATAGCTATACGGTTAAATTTTTCCCGGTCAGTCAAATTCATGGCTCTTACCAATGCTGCCGAAACTTTTCCATTTGCCTTTATTCCTTTGTTAACCTGATATTTTTTTATGGCTGCCTGAAGTTGTGTTGAGTCCGGGGATGGCACTGTTTTTATACCGCTTTCGCTTAAACGCTTTTGTAATTTTTTTACAAACCCAACAGAATCTTTATAGGGATAATTTAAATAAGTGTAGGTTTTATTATCCATGCTATCTACAAATTTTTTTATGCCTTTTTTTAAAGAGGTGTAACCATTAATAGTTGGCTGCAACGGGTTAATAATACTGCTGAAGGATTGGCCGTTTTTTAATTTATCAAGATTGGCAGCAAAATATTTGTTATAATTTCTTTCGTCATGTTTAAATGAAAGGCTGTCGGGTTGCAGGCGGCCCTGTTTTAAATCCTGAATTAAATGCATAAACGCTCCTGTAAATATTAATTCTGCTTTGGCCCACTGTACAGCATCTGTAAGCTTTACAGAGTCATTGGTCATCATATTTTTTATGGATACTAATTGATCGTAATTATAATCTGCTTTAAACAACCCGTCATACGATGCGCTGTTTAAATATTCAACTAAAGTATCTGCGGATGGATTCCATTTTTCAGTATTGCTCCATACCGGTACGCCTTCATTTTTTTCGTAATAAAATTTTACTACCGGTAAAAACTGCACATTCATGCTGTCAGTTAAAATACCCTTATTATTTGTAGTATCTGCCAGCAGTTGTTTAATATTTTGCTGCACATAAGTATTCATATCCACAGGATTGATAACAATTTCTTTTTCTTTTACAGGTTGCTTATGCTTACAGGCAGTTAAAAAAATAACAAGTAGTAAAACCAGATGCAGGTGATGGTTTTTTCGATAGTACATACAGGGTAAATTGAGTATATTCAGTAAATTTTTGCTATGCTTTTTAAAATTTCTTTCTGCTACAAGATACTTATTCGTTTTAAATACTGTGCTTTTTATTCTGTTGTTTTTACATTATTTTTTTCTACTGTATCAGCGCAGGATACGCTTTTAAATAAATATGGATTGTGGGTGATAAATGATGCAGCTACTTTTAATAAAACAACATTAAAAAACACTACTAAAATGATGGTAGATATACGAAAAGCCATTCCTCTTATTATGCTGGATTTAAAATATGCCGGCAACAATAATTTTATGCATACCACTTTATATCCACGCATTAAAACAACTTATTTAAGGCGTGCAGCTACTGATGCACTTGTTAAGGTGGAGGAAGCATTGAAAAAACAAAAACTCGGCATAAAAATATGGGATGCCTACCGGCCTTATGCTGTTACCGAAAAAATGTGGGAGCCCGTAAAAGATGACCGCTATGCAGCAGATCCAAAATTTGGCAGCGGACACAACCGGGGGGTTGCTGTGGATGTAACCATCATAAACCTGCGAACAAAAAAGGAATTAAATATGGGTACAGGGTTTGATAATTTCAGCGATACGGCTCACATTGATTTTAAGAATCTGCCTGCTGCTGTTTTAGCAAACCGGCAATTACTAAAATCGGTAATGGAGCAATACGGCTTTAAAGCATTAGATACTGAGTGGTGGCATTTTTACCTGCCCGATACAAGTAAATATGAATTGCTGAACCTTAGTTTTAAAGATTTGAAAAAAATTAATACCCATAACAATCTTATTAAATAACCAGGGCTTGTGATTTACCATTAATTTGCAGCAGAATTTTTTAAAATGAAATATTATATTATTGCAGGCGAAGCAAGCGGCGATTTACATGGCAGCAACCTGATAAAAGAACTGCACAAACTGGATACAAATGTGGCCATCCGCTGTTGGGGTGGCGATAAAATGCAGGCCGCCGGAGCCATCCTGGTAAAAGATTACAGAGAGCTGGCTTTTATGGGCTTTACTGAAGTAATAAAGAATCTGCCAACAATTTTCCGTAATCTTTCTTTTTGTAAAAAAGATATTCTTCAACACAGGCCCGATATTCTGATTCTGATTGATTACCCCGGTTTTAATTTACGCATAGCCAAATGGGCCAAACAACAGGGGTTAAAAATTGTGTATTATATATCTCCGCAAATTTGGGCATGGAAAGAAAACAGGGTACACAGTATAAAAAAATATGTAGATAAAATGCTGGTGATCCTCCCTTTTGAAAAAGCGTTTTATAAAAAATGGAACTATGAGGTTGAATACGTTGGGCATCCTTTAGTGGAAGTAATAGAAGAATTTGAAAATCAAAAATCGAAATCCGATAGCTATCGGGTCGAAAATCAAAAATTGGTCATTGCTTTATTGCCTGGAAGCCGCAGGCAGGAAATTTTAAAAAAACTCCCGGTTATGCTGCAGGTGGCAAAACATTATCCCGGCTATAAATTTATTGTAGCTAAAGCGCCCGGCCTGCCTGATGAATTTTACAATGAACTATTACAACCTTACAGCAATGTAGATTCAGTAGCAAATAAAACCTACGAATTACTTTCGCAGTCGCAGGCTGCATTGGTAACAAGCGGTACCGCTACTTTAGAAACAGCTTTGTTTGCCGTGCCGGAAATTATCTGCTACAAAGGCAATGGCATTTCGTACCAGATTGCAAAGCGCCTTATCAAAATAAAATACATTGGCCTGGTAAATTTAATTATGGATAAACAGGTGGTAAAAGAATTAATACAGGATGAATTAACAGAAAAAAACCTGGTAGCAGAACTGGACCTGTTGCTTACCAACGAAAATAAAAAACAACAGTTGGCAAAAGATTATGCTGATCTAAAAACACTTTTAAGTGCCGGCGGACATGCATCTTATAATGCCGCCAAAAGCATTTACGATTTTATAACTAAGCCGCAAGCTGGTTGAGTTGTATTATTAATTTTATGTACATTAAGACTAATGACGCAGCAGTTTAATGGCAATAATGATCAATGCAATTAAAAATAAAAATATAGACAGCCTGTTGATGCCATGCATTACCCTTGTATATTGATTAGGCTTATCATTAGGGTCTCTTTTTTTAATATACAGGTATTCAGCTATTTGATTTAATATGCTCATTTTTTTGGTATTTATCACAAAATTATAACTATTATTATTAAACAAAAACGCCTGGTAAAAGTTTAAGCTGTTTGAAACCTTTGCACTTCATTTTGCGTAATTAACCTAAACAAAAACATGAAAAATATATTAACTGTAATCCTTCTTGGATGTTTTGCCTTGGGTTGCAATGCACAAAAATCTAATAAGCCTTCTGCTGCTGAACACAAATACACCGTTGTAAAAACAGACGCTGAATGGCGCAAACAACTTACGCCACTTCAATATGAGGTTACCAGAAAAAAAGGAACAGAGCAGCCTTATACCGGCAATACCTGGAACAATCACCAGGCCGGAACTTATTATTGCATTGCCTGTAACCAACCGCTTTTCAGCTCTGCCACAAAATTTGAAAGTGGTACGGGTTGGCCAAGTTTTTGGCAACCGATAGATAAAAAAAATACAGAGGAACTTACTGATAACAGTTTTGGAATGGAACGTACAGAAGTAAACTGCAGCAGGTGTGGCGCACATCTGGGGCATATATTTAATGATGGGCCAAAGCCCACCGGCCTGCGTTATTGTATGAACTCAGCTTCATTAAAATTTGTGAAGAAATAATGATAAAAATGTTATAACTCAGAGTATCTTTTTTATTAATTATTTACTACTTTGCTGCCGATGAAAAAAATTGTAAAAAAACACCCATTGGCCATCCGTTGGTTTCACTGGATAAATTTTCCCATACTGGCAATTATGATCTGGAGTGGTTTGCTGATATACTGGGCAAATGATATTTACAAACTCGGCTGGGGCGATAAAACAGTTTTAAAGTTTTTCCCTGATTCATTTAATAAGGCTTTAAACATTCCCTTTCGCCTGGCAGAAGGTATGAGCCTGCATTTTGTATTCATGTGGATCTTTGCCATTAACGGCATTATTTATTTTTTATACCTGCTTTTTTCAAAAGAATATAAATTAATTTTCCCCAACCGAAAATCTATTAAAGAAGCCTGGTTGGTAATATTGCACGATCTGCACATTAAAAAAGGATTGCCTCCTCAAAAAAAATACAACGCTGCACAGCGGATAGCTTACACAGGTGTAATTATAATGGGCCTGGGCATGTTACTTACCGGTTTTGCCATTTACAAACCTGTACAATTGTATTGGTTGTGTGCATTGCTTGGCGGGTACGAATGGGCAAGGGCAGAGCATTTTATCATCACTATTTTATTTTTTCTATTCTTTTTAATACATGTATTACAGGTAATAATTGCAGGCTGGAATAATTTTCGCAGTATGATTACCGGCTTTGATGTAGTGCCTGCAAAAGACAGTGCCAAAAATTTGTCTGTAGCAAATGATGACACGGCACCGGAAATTATTGTTACCAATAAATAAAAAATTATGTACAACGACGAAAAAATGGTAAGCCCTTCTTACATCAGGAACCGGACGTTGCTGGCATTTTTATTTTTTTTCCTGTTTCTTGCCGGTTGTTTCCTTGGTTGGAAATGGCTCCACAAACAACCCACAGAAGATGGTGCATTAAAACCACTGCGAACTGTTTTAAATTTTAACGAGTCTGTATTTACAAATATTTTCAGCAGCAACCACCTGGCAAAATCATTTACGGTAAACAATGCCGTACCAAAAGTGAGAGTAAACGGGGATGCAGGTATGAGCGATGATTTTGATCCGGAAACCTGGAAATTACAACTCGTAAAAAAACCGGGTGATACTTTATTAATCAGCATGGATGAAATAAAAGCCTTACCTAAAACGGATATTGTTTTTGATTTTAAATGTATAGAAGGCTGGAGCCAGGTAACCCATTGGGCCGGTGTAAAGTTTAGTGATTTTGCAAAACATTATGGGCTGGATGAACAAACTAATTTAAAATACACCGGGCTGGAAACGCCTGATGAAGAATATTATGTAGGCATAGATAATAAAAGTATGATGCACCCGCAAACATTACTTTGTTACGAAATGAATGGCGCTCCTTTACCATTAAACCAGGGCTTCCCACTGCGGCTAATCATCCCCGTTAAATATGGTATAAAACATTTAAAACGCATCGGCACTATTTCGTTCAGCAATACACGGCCAAAAGATTACTGGTACGAAAAAGGTTACGATTATTATTCGGGGTTGTAGGGAAAGTTCAAAGGGTTTAAAAGGTTTAAGGTTTAGTAAGTTTAAGGTTTAATAAGTTTAAGGTTTAATAAGTTAGGCTTCATTAACTTTGCACCTGTTAATTTATTAAAAACCTCTTAAACCTCTTAAACCTCTTAAACCTCTTAAACCTCTTAAACCTCTTAAACCTCTTAAACCTCTTAAACCTCTTAAACCTCTTAAAC
>JANLQE010000189.1:0-26711 GCA_031367625.1 Bacteroidota bacterium | reverse complement strand
CAAAATATCCAGCTTCGTACATGCAAGCTCAACCTAACGGAGTCGAATATACGAAAGGGGAAATTCAAGGTCTGCCTGGAATATCATTTGGGTAACTGCAAAGGCCCTTGCGAGGGGCTGCAGACCGCAGAAGATTACCATGAAGGTATTCAGCAATTAAAAAATCTTTTAAAAGGAAATCTATCCCCCGTATTACAAAATTTTAAAACTAAGGTAAAAGAATATTCAGAGAAAATGGAGTTTGAAAAAGCTGCATTTTATCAGCAGAAAATAGAGCATCTGCAACTATATCAATCTAAATCTACTGTTGTAAATACAAACACAGGTACAGTAGATGTTTTTAGTATTATTGAAGAAGGCGATACGGCTTATGTAAATTATTTAGCAGTAAATAACGGCAGCATCATACAAACAAAAACAATTTTGCTGGAAAAAAAACTGGAGGAAACTGCCGCAGAAGTACTTTCATTTGCCATTGCCCAACTAAGGCAAACTTTTGAAAGTGATGCCTCAGAAATTATTGTACCCTTTTACATTGAATATCCTCAGCAAAATATTATTATCAGTGTGCCTAAAGGAGGAGATAAAAAAAAATTGCTGGAACTCTCTCAAAAAAATGTGAACTATTTTAAAGAAGAGCTAAGAGCAAAAAAAATATTAAAGCTGGAAGATAAAACTATGGATGAAAAGCTGAAGGTACTGCAGCAATTACAAACAGATCTTCACCTGGCAGATTTGCCGGTGCATATAGAATGTTTTGATAATTCAAATTTCCAGGGAAGTTACCCGGTTGCCGCAATGGTTTGTTTTAAAAACGGAGAGCCCAGTAAAAAAGATTACAGGCATTATAATATAAAAACCGTTAAGGGTATTAATGACTTTGCATCTATGGCAGAAGTGGTGTACAGGAGATATAAACGCCTTATGGAAGAGCAACAGCCCTTGCCGCAGTTAATAATAATTGATGGTGGCAAAGGCCAGTTAAGCGCTGCATTGGAAAGCATTGATAAACTTGGTTTACAAGGCAAAACTACCCTTGTAGGGCTTGCAAAAAATCAGGAAGAATTATTTTATTCCGGCGATAGCAGTTCTCTGCAACTGGGCTGGGACAGTGAAAGTTTGAAATTGATACGGCGTATAAGGGATGAAGTACACCGGTTTGGAATTAGCTTTCACCGAAACAAAAGAAGCAAGGGTACTTTTAAAAATGAGCTGGAAGAAATTAAAGGTATTGGCAAGCAAACAGCAGATGTACTTTTAAAAGCATTCAGGTCAGTAAAAAAAATAAAAGAGGCTGATAATGCAACAATAGAAAATTTAATAGGCCAAAGAAAGGCCATTATTTTGGCAGAAGGATTTAGGGAAATGGATAAAAATAAAGAGGGCCAGGATAGAAATCCAGCCCTGTTTTAAAATCCAATATCCTATGAAAAACCGATATAAAAGTAAGTGCATATTAAATAGAAAAAAATACCCACTTCAGGGTATTTTTATAATAAAAAAGCCCCGAAAAAATCCGGGGCCTGTAAAAGTAGTTAGTAGTGGTTCAATTAATAACTCCACAAATCCTGCTCGTAATTAAAAATTTTCTCTTTAATATTTTCTCCCTCTAACAGTTGAAGAATTGAATTATTACTTAGCCCTTTATAATTTTTGATATACTGATCATACGGGTTGTCAATAGTACTCTTAATTATCCTGCCATAAAACATCCGGCTTTCAAAAAGCTCTTCCCAGCTCATCCGGGCACCAAAATTTTTACCATTATATACCTCGTATTTTGCAAAAGTGGCCCTCATATCAGGATAATAAACCCAAAAAAGTTCGGTTGGACCAAGATTTACCCCTACAGAAGTAATAACATCCTTTACCGGTGCAATGCCTAATATTCTCCAAAAAAGACGTGAACTTTCTTTATCAAATATTACTTCTTCTTTAATCCGGAACCTGTAAAATGAATCCAGGTTTACATCATTACGCATTTTTTTGGTTCCTGATGTTACGCCATTTGAATCAATAATAGGAACATCAATTTCATCTCCACTCACCACTTTAGCTACCTCTTCCTTGGTCATGGGTGTAGTAAACCGGTCATCAATACTATTAAAAACAGTTACCGTACTATCCTGTATGGCTTGTAATAAAATAGAAATAAAGCGTTGATTACCGTTATTTTCATCTGCAGAGTAACGGAAAGGCAGGTTTATTTTTTCCCTGGTATCAATCTCTCTCCATATTTTATGCCTGTAAACTGCATCATCTGCTCTCAGGTTTTCGTAGGGCAATGGTGTTCTGTCCCTTAATACTGTAGTTTCTACAGCTTCGTCCGGGCGTAAAGATTTTAAAACCTTTTTAATAGGCAAAGTATCTCTAGCCGCAGCCGCCACTACTTTAAGTGTATCGCTGGTTGCTATGGTAGGTTTTATCTTTGCTTTGGTTTTTGTTTTAGTAGTCCTTTTTGTGGACTTACGGGTTGTATTAGATGTCTTCTTTTTTTGAGCAACGGCTATATCGGTAAAGCCTGTAAGTAAAATTGCCAACAAAAAGTATTTTAAAAACTGCTTTTTCATGTCTATAAATTTTAATATAATGCGATTGATTTGCCATCAATAGATCTTACACCGTCCGGGCCAGAAACTTTAATATTTTCAAAAGTAATTACAGAGCCAGGCCCGCATTTACTTAAAAATGATGCAAGAGAAGCCAGACTATTTCCGTTAATAGTTGTAGTAACAACATTGTTGAAATTAGCCCCGGAAAAATATACTGTAGCACTTACGATACTAAATCTTAAATCGAAATCGAAATTCTCAAGTTCCGCCCTGCAATACTGTTGATTTTTAACTTCTACTGATGGCATTCTTGCCTTACCTGATGCAATTTTAAAAACGGGGTCAGGAATTCTTTTAACCCGGAAAGGATAAGTGCTTGATTTACCATCGGCTGTTACTGTTATGGAAGCTGGCCCAACGGCCTTTACCCTAACTGTTCTTTTATCATTGCCACCGCTGATAGTACCGCCGCTCATACTTACACTGGTTTTTTCCCAGCCAGTAGGCGAACCAATAGTTACCGGATTATCAACACCTATATAAAATACATTCATTTTATCCAGCATTACCGCAGCGCCACCTGGCGTACCAACAGTATATTCCACCTCTTTTGTTTCTGATTTATCATTTCCATCCTGATCCTTGTACCTTATGGTAACAGGCACTTTATGAGCGCCGCCACCAGAAGCCTGAAATTTATAAACGCCTTGTCCATCAACTGCTGCAACACCCGCACCATTTATTGAAATTTGAGGAAGAGCTGCAGAGCTATATGCTCCAATACCAGCAGTAATTGTTATTTCCTGACCCGGCATTACATAGTTTGAACTTTGTCCAATCAATACACCGGTTTTGTCAAATTTTACTTTTACTGCTCCTACCTGTTCGTGGCAAAAAGTTACTATTTGGTTCTCAGCGTTTTTTACGTTGTTTTGAAATTTACTCAACAAAGTAAGACCCGCCACTGCCGGCGTCATGTGAAAATAAGCCAGCGTAAACTCTTTTTTCTTTCCATCCTCTCCAATTTGAGGAGCAACATCTACAGGAAAAGTACTGGAAAATTTTTTGGTAATCTCAGGATCAATAGACAGCATAGCTGTTTTATAATCCTGTAATTTTTTCTCCAGTTTAGGTCCTTCATTTTTACCACCCGGGCCATTGCCAAATAAACGGGTGGCAGCTTCCAGATCATCATCTTTAAATGGCTCTTTTCCTTCTACTTCGCCTGCTTCTTTTTTAAGGCTCGTTTTTAACTGATTAATATAGGTATCCATATCAGCAGAAAGTTTTTTTGCCTGTTCGGCTTTTTCGTTCCAGATTTTTGCTTTTTCAGCAGTAAGTGGATCTGCAACTTTTGCTAATAATGATTTATATAGTGTTTCATTTCCGGTGGTAAGATTCATGTTTGATGTTATCAAACTTTTATCTACCACTTTAAATGCGTTTAATATTTCTGATGAAACGTTTAATGCAAGCAGTGCGGTAAGCACCAGGTACATCAGGTTTATCATCTTCTGCCGGGGCTCTTTGGGTAAAGCCATAACTTATTAGTATTAATAGTTTTTAATAATATTGTTTGGATTGCAGAATATAATTTTTGACTGGCTTTATTTATTAACCAGTTCAAATATTATCTTCCCTGCATAGCGCTAAGCATATTGCCATAAACACCATTTAATTTGCCAAGGTTATTTGCCAATATACCAATTTGCTGTTTAGCTTTATTGGCATCTTCTACGCTGCCCATCATAGCTTCGCTTGCTTCGGCCATTTTACCATAAAAACCATTTAATGCTTTCAGATGGTTGTTACTTTCTTTTAATTCCAATTCGTAAATAGTATTTAAAGAACCTAAGTTTTTGGTAAGTACCTGCACCTGCTCATGAAAACCTTTTGCAGTTTCAGAAGCGTTGGTAAATGAAGACATTGAATTGGCGCTGCTGGTAAAGGCAGTTGTCATTGAACCTATTGCAAGTGTAGCCTCTTTTGTTTTAGCGCTAAAATCGCCGGTTGATTTTACTACATCACTCACATCAGAAATACCGGATACAGTTGTACCTAATTTTTGAAAACCTTCTCCCAGCCTTTTCAAATTGGCAGGGGTAATGTCAGCTTCCTGAAGCATTTTATCCATGCTGTTTAATGCTGGGTTGCCCACCTGCACTGCTTTAAGCCCTGTACCATTTTCAAATTCTTCCTTTACAGGAGGATAAATTAAATACAGGATACCATAACCAAGAAATACAAGACACTCGGTATATAACCCTATTTTTAACCAAAGATCTGCAATAGGAGTATGTAATATTTTCTGTAATGCACCAAAAATAACGGCGGCAGCAGCTATAGATACTGCTACGTCCATCCATTTACTAACATTTGAAGGAATTTTTACTGACATTTTCTAAGATTTTAAAGTTTTTAATTGGGGATTGTTTGAAATTATATTTGGGAACTAAGTTGAAATAATAACCCATTTCATTTTAAAAAAATGGGTTATTAAATAAAGTATTTTAGTTTAAAAATATTATCTATAAAGTGAGATTTTATTATTTATTATGCTTGCCTTGTGCTGGAGGTAAATCTATAACGCACCGGAAACCAATGTATGATTTTGAAGTGTCCTGGTATTCATAATTACGGGTACTTGTTTGGAGGAAGTAGCCAACATCTTTCCAGCTTCCGCCTCTTATAACCTTACGTTTCATTCTTGGGGGATCTGAATCTTTTGCGTTCCAGCGAATATCCGGATTCAAATCATGTTGAAAATTATAGCCGCCTTCATAATAAAGGGAAGAAGTCCATTCAGCTACATTACCTGCCATGTTGTATAAGCCAAAATCATTAGGCCAGTAAGCATCTGCACGTGCAGTATATAATGCTCCATCCTCAGGATAATTACCTCTGCCTGGTTTAAAGTTAGCAAGCAAACATCCTTTTTTATTTCTTAAATAAGGGCCACCCCATGGGTATGGAGATTGTGAACGGCCACCACGTGCCGAATATTCCCATTGTGCTTCTGTAGGAAGACGAAAATCAGATTCGGCAGTTCTTTTTTTACCTTCAAGCCATGCATTTAAGAAAAGAGTTCTCCACTCACAAAACGCTGTGGCCTGTTTCCAGTTAACCCCTACCACAGGATAATTTCCGTAAGCAGGGTGACTGTAATATTTTTTTGCCATTGGTTCATTGTAAGAATAAGCAAAATCTCTAACCCAGCAAAGAGAATCAGGATAAACCGGAATTTGCTGTTTTACAATAAAGGCAGAACGGGGTACGGTAGCATCCCTGTTTTGAGCGGCAGCTTTATAATCAAAAACTTCAGATTGGTAAACGAGTTTTTTAGAATCCAGTTCTTTTTTACCAAAAATCCTGTTGTCTGGTGTAAGAATAATGGCATCAATTTTTTCATTGGTAGCTTTATCTCCCCATTTAATAGCACTGGCTTTTTTCCAGTCAACATATTCATTACCATCAGTCCCTTGTTTTACAAATCCCATCAGCTTTGCAGCTATAGAATCTCTAACCCAATTGGTAAACTGACGGTATTCATTATTGGTAATTTCGGTTGCATCCATCCAGAATCCACTGATGGAAACCTGCTTATTTCTTGCAGTGTAGGCATAGTTTACATCCTGATCACTTGGCCCCATGTGAAATGTTCCCGGTGGGATATACACCATTCCAGGTGGTTTAGACAGATTCCATTTTACACCGGGTGCTACTCCGTGTAACTGGCCGTCGTTTGTCATTGAGCCGGATTTCTTTTTTCCGCTAAGCATTTTACAACTGCCTGCAGAAGTAGCGATAGCAATAACTGCTATAAAGTAGAATAACCGATTATTCATTTTTTTAACTTTGAGGGTAATAGCAAATGTAATGATTATTTTGATTTGACATCGTTTGGTATTTGTTCGTTTTCTTTATAATTATACACAAAACCATGTCTCCTAATCATAATAAACGAGTAAATTATTTAAATATTGTGAATTACAGCGTTCTGATATTTGATTTTTTTATTAACAGCATCAGTTCGGGTATTGTTTTAACAGGTTGTTGGCATTTGTAATCCTTACATAGATATATTAATGGGGTTTGTTCAAATGATTTACCCGCAAACAAAGGCAGGTTTATATCTTGCCCGCTAGTTTGTAACACCTTTTCCGGAATATAGAGAAGCAGAACATCTTTTAGAATCTTCTGAATATTCTTTCCGGTAATTACAATCTCATTAATTCCCGAAGTAAGCTTTAAAAAAACACTGGCCCATACTGCAAATGAAGCAGGATGTTTTTTTAACGCATTTGATATTGTGCTAATCATTTTAATGGCTTTGTGTTGCCAGAGTTTTTCATCAAAAACGATACCAAGATAAAACAGATTGTGCGCCATTACCGCATTTGCCGAAGGAGTAGCCCCATCATATAATTCAATTTTTCTGACCACAATATCCTGTTGAAACTGATTAGTATAAAAAAGAAAATCACTTTCCTCATCTTTAAAATGAAAGGTTACAAACGTTGTAAGCTCCTGTGCCCTTTTTAAATAATCCTGGTTGCCGGTTATTTCCTGCAGGTGAATGCATGCCTGTATATAGAATGCATAATCATCCAGAAATGCCGGATATTTTGCCTGCCCGTTTTTATAAGTATGATACATGGATTTATCCTCTCTGTTTACAAAGGCAGATTCAATAAATTGAAACAACTCTACAGCCGAATCTTTATAGCTTTCTTCCTGAATGGCTGCATAAGCTTTGCAAAATGCGGTAATTAAAAGAGCATTCCATCCCAATAAAATTTTATCATCGGTAATAGGGCGTATTCTTTTATTTCTTGTTTGTAATAATTTTTTATTACTGGTAGAAATAATTAAATGCAATTCTTCTATAGACACCTTAAAGTCCTTTGCTAATATTTCCATCGGTTTGATAATATGTAAAATATTTTGCCCCTCCCAATTTCCTCCGTCTGTTACATTATAGCAGGCGCAATATATTGTACTGTCATCTTTTAATATATGGTCGATTTCTTTTTTTTGCCATACATAAAATTTACCTTCTACCCCTTCGCTGTCTGCATCTATAGCGGCATAATAACCTCCTTCTTTATGCTGCATTTCTCTACTTATAAAACCTATTGTTTTAATAACAGCTGCTTTATAAAATTCATTTTTTGTAAGTTGACAGGCATCGCATAAAACAGCTATCAACAGGGCATTATCATACAGCATTTTTTCAAAATGGGGCACCAGCCAGTTGTTGTCTGTACTGTAGCGTGATATGCCACCGCCCAATTGATCGTATATGCCGCCATTTATCATTTTTTGCAGTGAAAATTCCGCATGTTTCAATGCAGGGATATCATTAAAAACATGAGCATACTGCAGTAAATATTGCAAAGAAAACGTTTGTAGAAATTTAGGTGGTTTTCCAAAACCTCCCTCAGAATGATCAGCAGATTTTAAAATATTATCTACAATAAGTTTACAATCTTTTACAGTAAAAATTTCCGCAGATTCCGGCAGAGGAATAATATTTCTGACAGCTCCAAAACTGTTGGATTTTTTTATATGATTAATTAATTGTTCTGCCTGATCTTCAATTTCGGAACGGCGGTTTTGCCAGGCATCATTTATAGAATGTAATACATCCGTCCAGGAAGGTAGGTTAAACGATTTTTGCGGCGGAAAATAAGTGCCTCCATAAAAAGGCTTGCCATAAGGTGTAAGAAAAACATTTAGTGGCCATCCGCCGTTGCCGGCAATGGCCTGTACCGCATCCATGTAAATATGATCCAGGTCCGGACGTTCTTCCCTGTCTATTTTTATGTTTATAAAATATTCGTTCATCAGGCCAGCAATAGATTCATTTTCAAAACTTTCTTTTTCCATTACATGGCACCAATGACAGGCCGCATAACCAATGCTTACCAATATAGGTTTATCCTCTTCTTTTGCTGCGGTAAGGGCTTTATCTCCCCAGGCATACCAATGCACAGGATTGTGTGCATGCTGCAAAAGGTAAGGACTGGTTTCGTGTATAAGTTGATTAGTATGCATTTTGGCCATTGCAAAAATTAAATTTTAAAAATATTAAATTATAACAAGCAAAAAAGCAACCATTAATATGATTGCTTTATAAAAATTATTGCATAATTTTTTTATTTTTTTCTGGCTGCAAGAATAAATTTTTCCAATGCACTTACCATACTGGGGCTTTGAGGTTGCGGCGCTTTTATATCCAACACCAGCCCCGCCTCTTCTGCTGCTTTAAAAGTATTGGCACCAAAAGCCGCTATTTTAGTTCCGTTTTGTTTAAACCCAGGAAAGTTTTCCATCAGGCTTCTTACGCCGCCAGGCGTAAAAAAGCATATTACATCATAATTACGGTTAATTACTTCTTTAATATCGTTACTTATAATTTTATACAATACCGGTGTAGCATGGCCGCAGTTATGAGATTTTAGCCAGTTGGTAATTTCACTATCAAAAGCCTCGGAGCAGGGATATAAAAATTTCTCATTATCCTTATGCTTGTTTATTACATCAAACAAACTTTTATTGGTACCATCAGCACCGTAAAATACTTTTCGTTTACGGTACAAAATAAATTTCTGCAGATAAAGCGCTACCGCTTCTGCAATACAAAAATATTTTGTATCCTGCGATACGGTTACTTTCATTTCGTCGCAGGTTCTAAAAAAATGATCTATAGCATTTCTACTGGTAAAAATTACCGCAGTAAAGGCTGCTATATCAATTTTTTGTTTACGAAAATCTTTTGCAGGTATGCCTTCTACCACTATAAAGGGATAAAAATCGAGATTTAAGCTATACTTTCTGGCCAAATCAAAATAAGGAGATTTTAAGCCTTCCGGTTTATGCTGGGCAATAAGTATTTTTTTAACTTTTTTAGCTGATACCACAGCATCTTTTTCAGAGTTTTTTAGCATACTTATTTCTAAAATGGTAATGCAAATTTACAAACTTATACTGAAAAAAAACATACCTGCTTTATATATAAGAAAAAGCGGCAATATTTCAGCCGAAAATATGTAAAGAAAAAAATGAAAACGGTTCAGTTTTAGCCGTTGCTGCAAAAGACCAAAAGATCTGAAAAACCGCATCAATAACATTGCTGCTATGAAAACAAATGATATCAACACAAAAACACCTGCAATTTTTTGCGTTGAAAAAGCCATAACTATTACCATGGGCAAAAGACAGATTGTTATAATTTTATTTATTAGAAAAACAATAAAAGTGTAAGTATCTGCCTCCTCTTTATACCCTGTTATCCAGCCTGTAAATTTTAAAGTTATAAATTTTACAAAATAAATTATTGCAAATGCAGCAATACACATACCCAGCAAATACCAATTTAACTGTTGCTTTGTAAAGAGCAGGTATTGCAATACAAGAAAAAGATAAATGCCAGCAAGAATAACAAAAAAAATATTAAAAATAAGTGAGGGTAACTGATCCTGAACCAACTGATCTTTAAGTTGGCTTTGCCTTAATGAAGAATTAAAAAACACCCTGAACATATTGGAAAAATACCGTGGATATATAGTTTTTACAATCCCTAACAATAATACCAGGGCTGCGAGTAAATAAAAAAATATAGTCTTATCCTCTTTCTTTTTTATTAACTGTGCCATTGAGACCGGTGTGCTTTTACTGTTTAAAAAAAAGTTATCCTGCAACAGTTTATTTAAAGTAATCACCGGCATTTCCTTTACCGGAGCAAAAAGGAAAATGGAATCATTTTTTTTAATAATACTATCCTGCAATTGTGCATTTGCACAAAACTGCATTAAGAAAAAAACAAATAAAAATAAATATAACTGCTTCAAGCCGGTAAACATTTGTAACGCAAAAATAGCTTCAATTATGAAATATGCTTAAAAGTAATTGATATATCCAAAATGTATTTTAGAAGATTCCCTTAAATTAAACTTCACATCGTTTCTTTTACCTACCGCAAAACTTAAATTCAGCAGGCCTGCTTTGGTTTCAAACAAAATACCCAGGCCTGCGCCGGTAAACCGGTTATTTACATTTATGGATTGATATTTATTTTTTACCCAGCCTAAATCAGCAAATGTAAACAGGTAAGAATTAAGGCCAATCAGGTACCGGTATTCTGTGGTTAACACTACATACTGTGTTGCATAAATACTTTCTTCATCAAACCCCCTCAGCAACCGGTAGCCCCCAATCTGAAAAAGCTCATTTCTAAAAATGGATGGACTGCTGTAGTACCCTGCATTCACCGCAGTTTTTATGGTTGCCGTTTTGCCAATGGGCAAATAATGCGCTGCGTTTGTTTTTATTCTTAACTGATAGCTGCGCAATTTTAAAGAATCATATAAACCGGCATAATTAAAAGACGGGTCTTTTAGATTAACGATATCTGAGTTTTGCTTAATATTTTTAATACCTATTATTGAAATAATATTCACTTCGTTTCCTTTGCGTGGGTTGATGCGGTAATTAGTGCCCTGCCAATCATAATTCAATCCGGCATTTACAGCATTTACATCAATATTGGGAGGTAAGGCTTTTCGTGCTTTTATTAAATTAGTATCTACCGCACCAGATAACAGGCTTGTATTTTGCCATTGTACAAATAATTTACCTGATTGATTGTTGGATAAATTAAACTGTACGCCTGTTTGTGCATTTACCTGTAAAAAGCTGGAATCTTTTTTAAACAAATCAAACAAAAAACTAAAACCGAATGGTGAATGAAAAATATATGGCTGATCATATCCAAGGTTTAACCTTGGAGATTTTGGCTGCAGTTGTTGCCATTTTAACAGGAGGCCCTCGCCGGTACCCAACAGGTTTTTCAAATCAAGATTAACGTCGCCGGTTAGTTGCAGTTTGCCACTTTGATTTGCCGAAGGTAAAAACCCAATTAAAAAATTTACCTGGCTGCTGCGTTTTGGCTGCACATATAAATTAAGTACAGAGCCGCTTCCAAGCATAGTAAGGTCTGATGATTGTACAGGTGTGAGATAAGGCAATTCCAGCATCCGTTTATCTACCTGCAGAAGCCTGTCTTTATTATAAACACTGCCGTCAGCAATATTTAAATAACGCTGCAAAAAACTTTTATTCAACTTTATTTTGCCATATACCCTTATGCTGTCAATATGGTACAGCACCCCTTTGTTTACCTTCAGCAAAGCATTTATTTTATCTTCCGCCACAAATACGCTATCTAAATAAACAGACGCAAAAGGGAATCCCTGTTTTTCATAATAGTTAAGCATCCGCTGTTGCATACTGTGCAGTTGAGAAATATTCAAGGGCTTATTTAAATAATTTTTTTCGATAAAGCCGGCGGCATCCAGCGCAGTTTTTTCAATATCGTAAGGGGTTAGCTGTACCCAGTTATATTTTGCTCCCTGGTAAAGTAAAATATGGGTGCTGTCTCCCTGCTGCCACACACTATCTACCGAGGCAACCGGGTAGCCTTTAGATGCCAGCAATGCCGGAATTTTATTTATATAATTAATTACTTCAACCGGGCTTTCAAAAGATCTTTGTAATCCCAGTTGGGGCGCTGCAAAGCCGCTATCTTTGCCGGAGAAATGAATGATTAAGGTATAGCTGTTTTTTGTTACCGTCATTTGCTGTGCATTTGCATTTAACTGTAAAAAGCAAATAAAAATTAAGACCCCAAAAAGTTTATTTATGTACTGCAAATAAAAAATATTCATTACTGATTAAAAATTCTGAAACGTAAATCTACAATCTTTGGCGGGCATTTATATTCATATACCATTTTGCAGGCAGGCATGCACTTATTGTAATTTTCATTTTTCTACTTCTTTATCTTTAAAGCATAATTTTTTAGCTGCGCTGAATAATGAGATAATGCTTACTGTTCCGTTTGCTGCTGATGAAATAATTAATACAATTTATTTTGGAGGCGGTACACCGAGCCTTTTATCTGCACCCGAATTATCTACTATTTTACAATTGCTAAAAAATAAATTTACTATAAGGGAAGATGCGGAAATAACGCTGGAGGCCAACCCGGATGATATTAATACATCAATTTTAAAAAGCTGGCAGGCATGCGGCATAAACAGGCTAAGCCTTGGCGTACAATCTTTTTTTGAAAAAGAATTGATATGGATGAACCGGGCGCATAATGCCGCAGAGGCTTTACAAAGCATTGATGATATTATTGAAGCTGGTTTTAAAAATTTTTCTGTTGATTTAATTTATGGATCGCCATTACTGAGCAATGAAGCGCTTATAAAAAATGCCGGCATTATTTTTAATAAAAATATACCGCATATTTCCTGCTATGCACTTACCGTAGAGCCTAAAACAGCGTTGAATAAAATGATAGCGCAGCATAAAACAGCACCGGTAAATGCGGAGCAACAGGCAGCACAGTTTCAGCTTTTATTAACCCTAACAGAGCAGGCAGGATACGAGCAATATGAAATAAGCAATTTTGCAAAACCAGGATACAGAAGCAGGCATAACAGCAGCTATTGGCAAGGCAAACCTTATTATGGTTTTGGCCCAGCCGCACATTCTTTTGACGGAAAAAATATCAGAAGGTGGAATATTGCCAACAACGCACTTTACATTCAATCTTTAAAAAATAATATTATTCCTTTTGAAGAAGAAGTGCTAACCCAAACGCAGCAACTGAATGAATATATTATGACTTCTTTGCGAACTATGGAAGGATTAAATGTTGAAAAAGTGCAAAATGATTTTGGCGAAAAAGAAGCAGAAAAAATATTGGAGCAAAGCAAAAAATACCTGTACCAAAAATTAATGAAAGAAGAAAAAGGATTTATTTTTTTAACCAGAGAAGGAAAATTTTTAGCAGATGGAATTGCTGCTGATTTATTTTTTTGAGTGATGAAAATAGCTTCTCAAATGCTTTATCCCTTCTGCTATAACCAGCCAAAGAACCATAATGAGAATGGTGTTTGTTCCGAAGTTTGAAAAGGAGAAAGGCATGGCTTTAAATTATACAACAAAGCTAAAGCTAATTCTACACTAAGTCTGCCTCCATTTCGTTAAAGGCTTCTTTGGCAGAATGGCCTTCCCAAAGTATCCGGTAAATACTATCTGCGATAGGCATTTCTGCCATTATTTTTTTATTAATGCTGTGCATACATTTACTTGCGTTGTATCCTTCGGCCACCATACTCATTTCCAGTTGGGCTGCTTTTACGCTGTAGCCTTTCCCAATCATATTTCCGAAAGACCTGTTGCGGCTGTGTAAGGAATAGCAGGTAACCAATAAATCGCCGAGGTAAACTGATGCTGCATAATTATTATGCGCCTGTAGCTTTGGTTTGCTATGATCTATATAGCCTACTTCTGCATTAATAATGCCGGCCTTTCTTAAAAAGCCAGCCATTTCATCGGCACTATTAGCAATTAATACGCTCAAAAAATTATCGCCATAATCAAGGCCATGAGCAATGCCGGCGCCTACTGCATAAATATTTTTTAATACTGCTGCATACTGTACCCCATAAATATCTTTGTTTAAAACGGTGTTTAAATAATCAGTTTTAAAATATTCGGCTATGGTTGCGGTGGCGGGTTCATCAATACCGGTAAAAGTGAGGTAAGATAATTTTTCTGCAGCTATTTCTTCTGCATGGCAGGGGCCCAATACAGCAAAATAATTTTCCAAAGCAACATCAAATTCGTTTTTGAGGTAATCATTCAGCAGTAGATTTTGCTGTGGTAAAATTCCTTTTACAGCAGATATAATTTTTTTGCCCTCGAAAATATTTTTATCCAATGTACTTATTGCATCAATTATATAAGCAGAGGGTACGGCAATTACAATAGTATCCGAATTTTGTATTACTTCTGCGGCATTGGTAGTAAGAAATAATTGATTGATATTAAACCTTGCAGAAGATAAATATTGTGGATTATGATGGCGGGTTTTAAATTGCTGAATAGCAGTTTCACTGCGGTTCCACCAATGAACAGACTGGCCATTATCAGTTAAAATTTTTGCCAGGGCTGTACCCCAGCTCCCGTTGCCAAGTATTCCGAAAGTCATAATTGTTTAAAAGGTTTAAAAGGTTTAAGGGGTTCAAGAGGTTTAAGAAGTTCAAGGCTATTTAAAATAAACCTTTTTTTTAACAAAAAGGAATCAGAGTACAAAGGGCTTTCAACTTTTTGAACTCCTGAAACCTTTTAAACTTTATCAGAGCCCCAGTTTGTCCACCGCCAGTTGTGCTGCTATCTGGCTAGCATCTTTTTTATTAAACCCTTTTGCCTGCGCTACCAACTCTCCATCTACTGTAGCGCCTATGGTAAAAAGCCGTCTGCCATTTTCAAATTTTTCGTCAAGGGTTTCAAACTCTAATGCTTTACCATTTTTATTGGCCCAGCCATAGAGTTTATTTTTAATATTAATTTCCAGTCCTTCCAGATCATCTGTAAATAAATGCGGAAAAATGATAACTCTTTCTACCCAGGTTTGTGTTTTTTTATATCCCTTATCCAAAAATACTGCGCCTATTAATGCTTCTAAAGTATTGCCGAAAATCTGCGATATTTTAAGGGCATTATCAAATTTATTGTAAATGGTTATTTTCTTTAACCCCATCTTAAGGGCTATTTCGTTAAGCTTTTGGCGGTTTACCATTTTGCTGCGCATTTCGGTTAAAAAGCCTTCGTCTCTGTAAGGATATTTTCTAAAAAGATAATGGGCAATAATAGAACTTAAAACGGCATCGCCTAAAAACTCCAGCCGTTCGTTATTTTCGTCTGCCCCTTCCCGTACGGAGCGGTGGCTGAGTGCAGTTTTATACAGCGACAAATCATCAGGTGTAAAACCCAATACATTGTTCAACTGTTTTTTGAACGCCTTTTTTTTAGGTTCAAAATCAAAAATATCTTTAAAAAATTGTAGTGTCCTGATAACGAAAAAGTTTATATGAAATTAGGCTTTTTGATTTTAAAAAAATTATAAAGAGAATATTAGTTTTTTAATAGGTTCCCGGTAAGCAAAAAGTATTTGTTCCGAAAGCAAAATTAACTGTTGATAATATCGATGGCCGTCTTTGATTTATATTATTCAGTAAGTGAAAGTATATTTCCGTCAGGGTCTTTAAACCATGCAACTTTTGAACCGCCGGGAGATAACCATATTCCTAAATCATCTTGCTGGAGAAATTCATATTTCTCAAAAAAAATATTTTTTTCGTTTAATGATTTTATGGTAGATGAAATGTCCTCAACATTCCACCCTAACACAGTAAATAATTGTGGGTTTAATTGTTCAACAATGATTACCCTTAATAAAGTGCCGTTTGCTTCAAATTCTAAAGCGAAATTGTCTTCGGACAATAATTTTAATCCCAAAATGCTTTCATAAAATAATTTTGCTTTGTCTGGCCTCACAGTTGGCACAAAAGCTTTCAGTTCTTTGTCTGCAAGCATGGTTAAATATTTTGAAAGAAGGCTATACTACAAGCCCATATAAAAAGTAATGACGGGATACTGGTAAAAGTCCTAAAGTGAAAATGATGATCTTGTCAATAAAACAGGCTGGGACAATACAAAAAAATTAAGCGATATATTTTTTAATAATCACAGATGCGTTGTGGCCACCAAAACCAAATGTATTGCTTAATGCTGCATTCACCGTTTTGTGCTGTGCTTTATTAAAAGTAAAATTCAGTTTGGGATCTAAGCCGGGGTCATCAGTAAAATGATTGATGGTAGGAGGAATGATATTTTTTGTAACAGCCATAATACATGCCAATGCTTCCAAAGCACCTGCTGCACCAAGGCAATGACCCGTCATGCTTTTTGTGCTGCTGATATTTAAATCATACGCATGATCTCCAAAAACACTTAAGATGGCTTTTGTTTCTGCAATATCGCCCAATGGCGTAGAGGTTCCGTGTACATTGATGTAATCTATATCTGCGGGTGTCATGCCGGCATCCTGTAATGCAACCTGCATTACATTTTTGGCACCAAGCCCATCGGGATGTGGAGCAGTAATATGGTAAGCATCTGCAGACGCACCGCCGCCGGCAATTTCGCAATAAATTTTTGCTCCACGGGCCAGGGCATGCTCCAGGCTTTCCAATATTAAAACGCCTGAACCTTCGCCCATTACAAAACCGTCCCTGTCTTTATCAAAAGGACGACTGGCGGTTTTAGGATCGTCGTTGCGTTCGCTCAGGGCTTTCATTGCGTTAAAACCTCCAACACCTGCTGCACTGATAACCGCTTCGCTACCACCTGTTATAATTACATCTGCTTTATTTAAACGGATATTATCAAAGGCATCTATAATGGCATTTGTGCTGGATGCACAGGCGCTTACCACGGCAAAATTTGGCCCTCTGAATCCATGCCGCATAGATATTTGCCCGGCGGCAATATCCAATATCATCTTAGGAATAAAGAAAGGATTGAAACGTGGCGTACCATCGCCGGAGGCAAAATTAATAACCTCTTCCTGAAAAGTGATGAGGCCGCCGATACCACTGCCAAAGATTACACCCACCCTGTCGGGGTTTACATTCTCTTTGGTAATGCCGGCATCTTTTACTGCTTCATCGCTTGCAACAACTGCAAACTGGCAGTAGCGATCCATCTTCCTGGCTTCTTTGCGGTCAAGATAATCGGTGGGTTCAAAATTTTTAACCTCACAGGCAAACCGTGTTTTAAACTTAGTAACGTCAAACTGTTTGATATCGTCGCATCCGCTTACCCCGTCAGCTAAACCCTGCCAATATTCGGCAACAGTTTTACCCAATGGAGTAAGGGCACCCAAACCGGTAACTACTACTCTTTTTAAAGCCATAACAATTTGCCTGTGATAGTTAAATGCCCACCCGGCTGAATGCCGTTAGGGCGGGGAAATTACTTAGCGTTTTCTTCTAAATAAGAAACAGCCTGGCCAACGGTAGTAATGGTTTCAGCCTGTTCATCGGGAATAGAAATATTAAATTCTTTTTCAAATTCCATGATAAGTTCAACGGTGTCCAGGCTATCGGCACCTAAATCATTAGTGAAAGAAGCTTCCGGCGTAACCTCGGCTTCATCTACACCTAATTTGTCAACAATGATTTTTTTTACTCTTGTTGCAATGTCTGACATGATAGTAAAATTTAGTTAATACAGTTTGCAAAAATATACTTTTTGCTTTAAATACAAAGAAATACTAAACTGGTTACATAACCCATTTTTCTTTACGCTATTTTATCAATAGCTTTAAAATGGATTATTACAAAGTATGGCCATACTGCTAAAGGCCAAAAAGCAAATTAAAAAATTTTGTATATTGTAAATTCCTCTATCGCCAAATCATTCTTTTAAAACTTAAATAACCGATGGGATTAAAGCAAATAGACCATGGCACTAAAGAATACCAGCAAATGGTACAGCTAAGGAAGCAGATATTAAGGCAGCCCCTTGGGCTTTCTTTTACTAAAGAAGAACTGGATAAAGAAAAGGATAATATTTTAATTGCCGCATTTGACGAGGATGAAATGCTGGGTTGCTGCATGCTTACCAAAATAGATGATAACACTCTGCAGCTAAGGCAAATGGCTGTAAATAATAATCTGCAGGGAAAAGGAATTGGCGCTTCTATTATGTCTTTTGCAGAAAACCTTTCCAGAGACAGAGGGTACAAAAAACTAATTATGCATGCCCGCAAAACCGCTACAGGGTTTTACGAAAAATTTGGATTTAAGGTAAAAGGCCCCGAGTTTTTAGAATTAAACCTGCCACATCATGTGATGGAAAAAAAGATTTAGAAAAATTTAATCCGTCAATCTGCGGCAAAAAATTTTCATCCCCGTTTTTTAATTTTTGCAGCAAAAATTTTTCTTGCTGCCTGTTCATCACCCCCTTCAAATGCTTCTTTTGGAATAATAAAAAAAGAACGTGGGTTGAAGTAGAGATGAAAAAAATGCGGGCTTTCCATCCAGGTGCTGAAGTTGGCCCAAGGCCAGGCACGGCTGCCACGGTCATTTTCTAAAACAAATTCACTATCCTCTAAATGCGCCCGGAACCTGTCCCGGAAAGTAGCTGCTTTTTTGTAAATAACGGTGGGCAATAAAAACCAGAATATAAACATTAAAAAAAACCACAGCATAGAACTTACCAAAAAAGGCATGGGCCTTATTATTTTAAAAAAGTAAAGGCCGGCAGATAAAATGGCAAATACATTTACCAATATCATCATTATTTTAATTTCTGGCCGGCTGATAAAATGATAACGCAGTGCCTGCATTACTTTGCCTTTATTGTAAGTAAAAAATGATGATTGCATGCGGCAAAGATAATAGTTAGCAGGATTGTTTATTTGAGCTTATCATTTTGCCGGTGGCGTAAAGCATCACGGGAAGATTTTTTCTCAAAATTTTTTTGAAGTGCATCGGTTAAGTTTACTCCTGTTTGATTGGCAAGGCAAATCAATACCCACAACACATCGGCCATTTCATCAGAGAGGTCTTTGCCTTTATCGGATTCTTTAAAAGATTGTTCGCCATATTTACGAACCATCAGCCTTGAGAGTTCACCTACTTCTTCCATCAATATCCCGAGGTTAGTGAGTTCATTGAAATACCTGACACCAATAGCCTTTATCCATTGGTCCACTTTTGTTTGAGCTTGTGCTAAAGTAATATCATTCATGATTGATTATTTATAAAATTATTCTTCGCTTTAATCTTCTCTATTTACTCCCCCTTTGGGAGGTAAAGTGGCTTTATCCCTTATCCTTCGAATCTATCCAAATCGTTACCGGCCCATCATTCAGCAATGCCACTTTCATGTCTGCGCCGAAGGCTCCGGTAAATATTTTTTTTCCAAGATCAGTTTGTAATTGCTCAATCAGTTTTTCATACAATGGTATGGCTACATCTGGTTTGCTGGCTTTAATATAACTGGGCCTGTTACCTTTTTTAGTAGCTGCATGCAGGGTAAACTGGCTTACTAATAAAATATCTCCGCCATTTTCTTTTACCGAAATATTGGGCTGCCGGTTACTATCGGTATTATTTTCATCATCAAAAATACGGAGGTTTATTATTTTGTTGCTTAACCATTCTATGTCTTCTTCATTATCTAAATCTTCTATCCCAACAAAAATCAGCAATCCATTTTGGATAGAAGATTTTATGTTACCATTTATTGTTACCGATGCTGATGTTACTCTTTGTATCACTACTCTCATGTGTAAAAATTTCAATAAAGGTATGCCGTACAGGCTCCGGTTCAAATTGTAATGACGGTGTGCCGGTAAGGCAGGCAAGCGATACTTTGCTACCGCCGGGCACAGGCTTCAGTATTATGAAAAAAGAAATGAAGCCGGTAACCTGAATCTTTTTTAGTTACGGTTTATTTTTAGTTTTAAAAAATAAATTCTTTGTAAATAAAATAAAAAATACAGCAAACCCAATCTGCGGTTGACTTATAAAATATGCACAAATGTTGTCCACATCTTGTTGATATTTCTTAATATGAATTTTGAGGTACAACAAATAAATTCGCCTTCCACTGTTTCTGAAACCCATTAGCTGATTAATTTAAAACATCTACTTATGCCAACAAAAAAGCAAGCTCCCAAAGCATTACAGTTTAGTCGCCGGTTCACAAAAGAAGGGGTTAGTCCGTACGGTATGTTTGAATATGATTACCGCACATCGGTAATAAAAAACCCAACAGGCGAAGTGATTTTTCAAATGGATAATGTAGAAGTACCTAAACAGTGGAGCCAGATTGCCACAGATATACTGGCACAAAAATATTTTAGAAAAGCAGGTGTGCCGCAGGCAGATGGCAGCATGGGAAGAGAAACTACCGCAAAACAAGTTGCACACCGCATGGCCCATTGCTGGCGGGTTTGGGGTGAACGTTATGGTTATTTTGCGACGGCAGAAGATGCCCTTATCTTTTATGACGAACTGGTTTATTCTATTTTAAACCAGGCCTGTGTACCTAACAGTCCGCAATGGTTTAACACCGGCCTGCATGAAGTATATGGCATCACCGGAAAACCACAGGGGCATTATTTTGTTGACTCAAAAGATGGGATGCTTAAAAAATCTACCTCGGCTTATGAGCGCCCCCAACCTCATGCATGTTTTATTTTAAGCGTAGATGATGATCTCGTAAACGATGGTGGCATTATGGATTTGTGGGTAAGAGAAGCCAGGATATTTAAATACGGTAGTGGCGTTGGTACCAACTACAGCAGCATACGTGGCGAAGGAGAAAAATTAAGTGGCGGTGGTACATCAAGCGGCTTAATGAGTTTTTTAAAAATTGGCGACAGGGCCGCTGCGGCTATTAAAAGCGGTGGCACTACAAGGCGTGCAGCCAAAATGGTTTGTCTTGATTTAGACCATCCGGAAATTGTAGAATTTGTAAACTGGAAGGTAAAGGAAGAAGATAAAGTAGCTGCACTTATTGCCGCAGGTTACCCCAGCGATTATGAAGGAGAAGCCTACAAAACAGTAAGCGGACAAAACAGCAACAACTCCGTACGCATACCAAATACTTTCTTTAAAACATTAGATGAAAACGGCGATTGGGAACTGAAAGGCAGAAGCGATGGCCGCACCATGAGAAGCGTAAAAGCTAAAGAATTATGGGACCAGATAAATTATGCTGCATGGCGCTGCGCCGACCCAGGAACCCAATACGATACTACTATCAACGAATGGCATACCTGCCCGGAAGGTGGACCGATAAGAGCGAGTAACCCTTGTAGTGAGTACATGTTTTTAGATAATACCGCATGTAATTTAGCCTCTGTAAATCTTCGCAAATTCTTTAACGAAGCCGATAACAGTTTTGATGTAACCGGCTTTGAACATACCTGCCGTTTATGGACAGTGGTGCTGGAAATTTCTGTATTGATGGCGCAATTCCCCAGCAAAGAAGTAGCACAATTAAGTTACGATTACAGAACATTGGGATTAGGTTTTGCAAACCTTGGCAGTATGTTGATGGTAAGTGGCATTGCTTACGATAGCGAAGAAGCAAGAGGAATTGCAGGTGCTATAACCGCCATCATGACCGGCGTTGCTTACAGTGCTTCTGCAGAAATGGCTTCTTTTCTGGGTGCCTTCAGCAAATATGAATTAAACAAAAAACACATGCTTAGGGTAATGCGCAACCACCGGGCTGCTGCGTATGATGCCATGGATGCTTATGAAGGCATCGAAATAAAACCCCAGGGTATTAATGCAAAATACTGCCCCGATTATTTATTAAAAGCTGCTACCAAAGCCTGGGACAATGCAGTACAAACCGGCGAGAAATATGGCTACCGCAATGCACAAACAACGGTAATAGCACCCACAGGAACAATCGGGTTGGTTATGGATTGTGACACTACCGGCGTAGAGCCTGATTTTGCTTTGGTGAAATTTAAAAAATTAAGTGGCGGGGGTTATTTTAAAATCATTAACCACAGTGTACCGCAGGCATTGCGTAATTTAAAATACAGCGAAAAAGAAATAGAAGAAATTGTAAATTATGCAAAGGGCCATGCTACATTAAAAAATGCCCCTTTCATAAATGAAATTTCACTGGCACAAAAAGGATTGTTACCCGCCGAAATAGACCGGCTGAATGCAGCAATGGCAAGTGCTTTTGAAATTGGTTTTGTATTTAATGTTTATACTTTAGGAGAAACCTGCCTGGAAAGATTAGGCTTTAAAGCAGAACAATACCACGATTTTGGATGGAACCTTTTAGAAGCATTAGGCTTTACTGATGATGAAATTGAAGCTGCAAATATTTATATCTGCGGTACCATGACGGTGGAAGGTGCGCCTTATTTAAAAGACGGACATCTGCCTGTTTTTGACTGTGCCAATAAATGCGGCGCTACCGGCCAGCGTTACATACATGCGCATGGGCATATCCGTATGATGAGCGCTGCACAACCTTTTTTAAGTGGCGCCATCAGCAAAACCATTAACCTGCCAAACGAGGCTACCATTGAAGAAATAGCCAACAGTTACCACCTTAGCTGGGAGCTTGGTTTAAAAGCGTGTGCGCTTTACCGTGATGGCTCTAAATTATCCCAGCCCCTGAGTAATAAATCTGATAAAAAGAAAAAGACAGGAGAAGAGGCAACCGGCAACGGGCAACAGCCAAATGAAGTACAATCTACGTTGGTTGACATGGCTAAGTTGACAATAGACGAGTTACTGGAAGAGATGAATAAGCGTGTACAAAACAGCACTGATACTTCTTTAAAACGCCAGTTAGCCATGATTGTAGAGCGAAGAACCTTACCGGCAAAACGCAGGGGCTTTACACAAAAGGCAAAAATAAACGGGCAGGCATTGTTCCTTCGCACGGGCGAATATAATGACGGAACATTAGGAGAAATATTTATTGATATGGCAAAAGAAGGTGCTACCATGCGTAGTATGCTCAACTGTTTTGCCATTGCTATTTCTATCGGCTTGCAATATGGTGTGCCGCTGGAAGAATATGTAGAAAAATTTGTGTTTACCCGTTTTGAACCTGCCGGCATGGTAGAGCATCCGAATATTAAAACCACCACTTCTATCATCGACTTTATGTTCCGTTCGCTGGCGTATGAATATCTCGGCAGAAATGATTTAGTGCATGTATTAGATAAACCCGAAGTACAAAATCTGGGTAACGAACCATGGGATATAAACACGCCTACCATTGGCGACAGAAAACAGGAACTAAGCGAAGTACGTGTGCTTGGCGGCGCAACTCCACAACCAGAGATAAAAGCTTACAAAGCCGCTTATGCGCCAAGGACTGTTGCCAATATGGATGCCGTAAATGCTGCCAACAAAAGTATGCAGGGCGATGCACCGGCCTGTAATGTTTGCGGCCACATTACCGTACGCAGCGGCACCTGTTACAAGTGTTTGAATTGTGGAAATAGTTTGGGCTGTAGTTAAATTGGTTTGATTACACACTGACATAAAATAGGAACGCCATTCAATTGAGTAGCGTTCCTATTTTGTAAAAAATATTATGAATATTTAGAATAGCAAAAAAATAAAGGAGCCAGCTGGTATATATTCTGCTAATCAAATGATAGCGAAGCATCGCTATCGCTCGGCACAGGCTCCATGATGATGCTATTAAATACCAAAGCTCGTATAAAAAATATTAACCGCCGACCACTTTTTTATACACTTCTTCATCCACTGCGTTTTCATTTTTTGCAATTACTACAGTAGCCACTGTATTACCAATAAAATTTATTAATGCCCGGCCTTCGCTCATAAACCTATCCACCCCAATTAAAAGTGCAAGACCCTCTAATGGTATTACTTTTATAGCAGTTAAGGTTGATGCCAAAACGATAAAGCCACTACCCGTTACACCCGCAGCGCCTTTACTGGTGATAAGCAGGATGCCTATAATGGTTAATTGCTGCGCCAGGGAAAGATTAATATTAAAAACCTGAGCCAGAAAAATCACACTCATACTTAAATAAATAGTAGTTCCGTCAAGATTAAAACTGTAGCCGGTGGGGATTACCAACCCAACTACTTCTTTTTCGCAACCGGCATCCTGCAGTTTTTTCATAACAGATGGCAAAACTGCTTCGCTGCTGCTGCTGCCGAGTACAATCAGTATTTCTTCTTTTACATATACCAGCAATTTCCATAAACTGAATTTATAATGACGTGCAATACCGTTTAGCACCACAAAAATAAAAAGGAAACCTGTGGCGTAAAAAGTAAGCAACAGTTTGCCCAGCAAAGCCAGGCTGGCAAAACCAAATTTTCCGATGGTATAAGCCATACCACCAAATGCCCCGATGGGGCTAAGCTTCATCACTATCTTAAGAATATTGAATAATACTTTATTAATCTTTTCAAAATTGAGCAATAAAGAATTGCCGGCAGTGCCCATCCATTTTAACCCTATCGCAAATAAAATACTAAAGAAAAGTATCTGCAGTATATCACCTTTGGCAAATGAGTCAATTATGTTTGATGGAACAATATGGGCAAAGAATTCTCCCCAATGCAGCTCCTTTGCCTGGTTAGTATATTCAGTAATTTTTTCTGCTGAAATATTATTGCTACTTACGCCTGCTCCCGGCCGGGCAATGTTTGCAATTACGAGCCCAATTATTAAAGCAAGTGTAGTAACGATCTCAAAATATAAAATTGATTTGGCACCAATGCGCCCGGCTTTCTTTAAGTCGCCGGTGCTTGCAATGCCTATTACTATGGTAAAAAATATTACTGGCGCAATCACCATGCGAATCATATTAATAAACGTCTCGCTTATTAATTTTGCCGCAGGAGAAAAGGAAGAAAAAAAATAACCAACAGCTACCCCGGCAACTATACCAATGATAACCTGTATGTAAAGTACCTTAAAATATTTCATGAATGCTTTATCAGGATGAAATGAAGAATGGGAATTTTTTACAAAATACAATAAATAATTGCCCAAATATCTTTTGTCCATTGTCTTTATATTTGCAGCCTTATGGCAAACGAAGTAAATAATTTCCAGGAGTTGATCTCTCATTGTAAAGAATACGGCTATATTTTTCAGAGCAGTGAAATATATGATGGGTTGGCAGCAGTATATGATTACGGCCAGTTAGGCGTACAACTCAAAAAAAATCTGCGTGATTACTGGTGGAAGAGCATGACCCAATTGCATGAAAATATTGTGGGTATTGATGCAGCAATTTTTATGCATCCTACAGTATGGAAGGCAAGTGGGCACGTCGATAATTTCAGCGACCCGATGATTGATAACAGAGACAGCAATAAAAGATACAGGGTAGATCATTTGATAGAGGGATTTGCAGAAGAACAGTTAGCAGCAGGCAACGGGGATTTGGCAAAAGATCTGTTAGCTTCAATGAATACTTTACTTGCCAAAGATGATATGGATGGGTTAAAAAAATTAATTGAAGAAAATAAAATAAAATGTGGCATTAGTAAAACTTCAAACTGGACAGATGTACGGCAGTTCAACCTGATGTTCAGCACACAAATAGGCAGTGTAGCAGAAGAAGCGGAAACTATTTATTTGAGGCCAGAAACAGCGCAGGGTATTTTTGTAAATTTTTTAAATGTGCAAAAAACCGGGCGGATGAAAATACCCTTCGGCATTGCACAAACCGGTAAAGCATTCCGTAACGAAATTGTAGCACGCCAGTTTATCTTTCGTATGAGGGAATTTGAGCAAATGGAAATGCAGTTCTTTGTACGCCCCGGCACACAGATGGAATGGTACAATTACTGGAGAGATGAAAGAAAAAAATGGCACGAGAGTATTGGCATTCCTGTAGAAAAATTGCGTTTTCACGATCATGTAAAACTGGCTCATTACGCAGATGCCGCACTGGATATTGAATTTGAATTTCCCTTTGGCTGGAAAGAACTGGAAGGCATACATAGCCGTACGGATTTTGACCTTACACAGCATGCAACATTCAGCAAAAAAAAGATACAGTATTTTGATAACGACCTTAATGATGAGGGGAAACCTTACGGAAATTACACGCCTTATGTTGTTGAAACCTCTGTTGGGTTAGATCGTTTATTCCTGACCGTTATGAGCCTCGCTTATACCGAAGAAAAATGGACTAAAGAAGATGGTACAGAAGACAGTCGTATAGTATTGCGTATCCCTGCAAAAATTGCCCCTACTAAACTGGCCATTTTACCCTTGCTTAAAAAAGATGGATTACCGGAAATTGCCAAAGATCTGATGAATGATTGTAAAGGCAGCTTTATGTGTTTTTATGAAGAGAAGGATGCCATAGGAAAACGCTACCGCCGCATGGATGCAACAGGTACGCCTTTTTGTGTAACTATTGATCATCAGACAAAAGAAGATAATACCGTAACGATCCGCTACAGGGATGATATGCGGCAGCAAAGAATTGCGCTGAGTGAGGTAAAGGGAATGGTTGAGAAACTGGTCAGTTAGTTGATCAAGTTTAAACATTACCCATACAATTCCTGATGAATTGCTTTTCTTTCATAGCCCAAATTCTGTATGCGCAGCTTTGCCTCATCAATCATATTCTTCCATCCACACAAATAAAAGAGAGCGGGCTTTACTATTTTCCGGCCATCATTTTCAGGATCATCGGTCATGTTTTTTCTACAGATGTCTTCATACACC
>JANLQE010000183.1:0-23023 GCA_031367625.1 Bacteroidota bacterium | reverse complement strand
GCTTGTTTTTTTTTGTGAAAGCGAAGAAAATTTTTGATGAAGTTGCAACACCTGCTTAATTAATAATTCGGTTTCATCATTGTTGATAATAAAATCGCAGAGCTTTAGCTTTTTATCTTCATCCATTTGCCTGTTCATTCTTGCTGCTACTGCTGCTTCTGTTGTATTATCTCTTTGTATGGTGCGCTGTATCCGCAGATGTTCAGGAGCATTTACCCCTACCACATAATCCACATGGTTAAAGGCATCCGTTTCAAACATTAATGCGGCTTCTTTTATGATGTAAACAGCGGTTTGCTGTTGCATCCATTTGTCTGCACTGGCAATGGTTACAGGATGTACAAGGGAATTAAGCAACGCCAGTTTCTCAGGATTATTAAATACAAGAGAAGAAAGGTAAGGGCGGTTTAGCTGGTTGCTGTTATAAGTTTCAGCGCCAAAATGCTGAATGATGCATTTCTTCAGATTTTCATCTTCATTCATTAATTTTTTGGCGGCATCGTCTGCATAATACACGGGCACAGCAAGCACTTCAAAGATTTTTGCAACAGTAGTTTTGCCGCTGCCGATACCGCCGGTTAAGCCTATACGAAGCATATTAGATTTTTGATTTATGATTTCTGATGTTTGATTTTTTTAGCATTGGAAATCTTTAGCGAAATCACAAATCATAAATCAAACATCATAAATAAATTAAAAGCTACAACAGATTTAAGATTTATGATGTTTGATGTTTGATTTTTTTAGCATTGGAAATCTTTAGCGAAATCACAAATCATAAATCAAAAATCACACATTAAAATCTACTTCTTTGCTTCTTCAGCGGGCTTATTTACATTTGCTGTCCACTCCATACTGATTGCACTTCTTTCAATTTTGATGTAACTGCCGGGGCTGGTTTCCAGCATCAGCGTGCCATCATCATTTACCTTATTTATAGTGCCGTGTATGCCCGCAATGGTTACAATTTTATCGCCTTTTTGCATATTGCTGATAAAGGCTTTTTGGTCTTTTGCTTTTTTTGCCTGCGGCCTGATCATAAAAAAATAAAATACCAAAATCATTCCACCCATCAAAAATAAAGTGGTAGTGCTGCTTCCGGCACCAGTCTGAAGAAAAATACTTAATAATTGCATGTGTTGTTGTTTAAATTAATAACTGAAAAATATATTTGCTGCCTGTCCTGATTTGTTTTCCCTCTTCATTTTGGAGAGATGGCTATTGTTTGGATTTTTCTTTCACTTCACCGGTCAAAACAAGTTCAGGAAAAGCCGGTTCTGCATTAGATTCAACCGAAATTGTTTTATGTGCCTGGCCTACCCGGTGCTCACTGTTGAATTTTACTTTTATAAAACCAATTTCACCCGGCAGTACCGGTTGTTCCGGTTTTTCGGGCACGGTGCAGCCGCAGCTTGCAGAAGTGCTTGTAATAACGAGTGGCTTGGCGCCGGTATTCTTAAAACGGTAATTATATTCCACAATATCACCTTCGGTAACCTGCCCAAAATTATAAGCGCTGTCAATAATCTGAACTGTAGTAGGGTCTTTAACAGCTACCGGTTTCTGCAGCCCATTCATACTTGCTGAGGCATCTTTTTTACGTACATCGCAGCTTACAAGTAACAGGCTTAAAATACCAAATAAAAATATTTTTTTCAACATAGATGACATTTTTAATTAAATAATACTGTCTTTAAAATTTCGTTTTTCTATTTTATTTTCTGCGGTAAGTTCTTTGTGAATATTATCCAGCAAACCATTTACAAACTGCCCGCTTTGAGAAGTGCTGTACGCTTTAGCCAGATCTATATATTCATTAATAGTAACTTTTGTAGGGATGGTATCAAAATATAAAAATTCGCAAACCCCCATTTGTAATAATATTAAATCAAGCGCAGCAATACGGTCTGCATCCCAGTTCTTTAATTTTGGTTTTATCAGCTCCAGCGTTTGTTCCGGTTTATCCAGCACCGTTAATAAAAGGCTTTTGGCAAATTCCCATTTTTCCTTACTTAGTATTTCATAAAAATTTTGCTGTGCCGGTTTGTTCAAAAAATTCAATACCATTGACTGCATCATTTCTGCATCATCATCCCAGTTAATAAAATGTTCTTCTACATGGTGAATAAAGTTTTCGTTAGGGAGCATCAGGTTGGTAAAAATAAAATCAAGCATTTTCTTTTCGCTCTTTTTATCCCTGGATTGTTCTGCAATATATTCTTTGTACTCCGTTTCAAGTACCAGTTGCTGGTAAGTTCTTTTTAATAAATCTGCATCTAAAAGCTGTATTAATCTGCCATTGGAAACGGTTGCTTTAAAAGCGGTATCTTCCAGTATCTTCCACAAAATTTCGTTGCCTGCCAGTTTGGTATTTACTACTAAGTCAGCAGCCGTTGGCAAATGTTTACTGGCTTTTTGCTGTGCATCTTTTTCCGCATAGCGGGCTACTTCTGTAATAAAATAAATAAGGTAGGTAAACAGCAGCCTGGTTTCCTCTATTTTTTTGGTAAGAATAAGAACTGGTTCGCCGGGTTTGGTTTCTCCATTCATGCTATCAATCGTATATAATGTCTGCATCACCTTTACCCGTATATTTCTTCTGCTTATCATTTCTAAAGAACTTTATTTAAGTGGGCAAAATTAAGGGTTTAAATATTGTACTGTCTTTTTTAACGGGTAAAAATTCAGTATGTGCAAAATTGTCTTAGTCATTCTTTTAAATAACTGACATACCTGGCGGATAACCTGTCAAGAATTCTTTTAAAGTGTTTGGTACGAAATTGGAGTACCTTCGCATACCCAAAAAATGGGTTATTTATTTTACACTAAATCAAAACATAGATTATGGCAAAAAAGTTAAACATTACTCCCTTACACGACCGGGTAATTGTGAAACCTGCTGCGGCTGAAGAAAAAACTGCCGGCGGAATTATCATTCCTGATACCGCTAAAGAAAAACCTCAAAGAGGCGTTGTATTAGCAGCCGGCCCCGGCAAAATAGACGAACCGGTTACCGTAAAAGCAGGCGATACAGTATTGTATGGCAAATATGCCGGAACAGAATTAACTGTTGAAGGCGTAGATTATCTTATCATGAGAGAAAGTGATATACTGGCGATAGTTTAAGAAAGTATTCAGTATTCAGATGTGAGTACTTAGAAAAAGCAATTAACTAACAAAATAATTTTACTGTATAAGTCTTAATACAAGTACTCAATAATAAGTATCAAGATTCAGTACTACAAATCTAAAAATCTATTACAAATGTCTAAAATGATTTTCTTCGATATCGAAGCAAGGAATAAAATGAAAAAAGGCGTGGATACTTTGGCCAACGCCGTAAAAGTAACCCTTGGCCCCAAAGGCCGCAACGTGGTTATTGAAAAGAAATTTGGTGCACCTCAGGTTACTAAAGATGGTGTAACAGTTGCAAAAGAAATAGAACTGGATGACCCGATTGAAAATATGGGCGCACAAATGGTAAAAGAAGTAGCTTCTAAAACTGCTGATATTGCAGGTGATGGTACTACAACTGCAACCGTACTGGCACAATCAATCATCAGCGAAGGATTGAAAATGGTAGCCGCCGGTGCAAACCCGATGGACCTTAAACGCGGTATTGATAAAGCAGTATCATTGGTGGTTGAACACCTCAGAAGCCAAAGCCAGACTGTTGGAAACGACAGCAAAAAAATTCAGCAGGTAGCCACTATTTCTGCCAACAACGACGAAACAATCGGTAAACTGATTGCAGAAGCTTTTGGTAAAGTTGGTAAAGAAGGCGTTATCACTGTAGAAGAAGCAAAAGGTACTGATACTACTGTTGACATAGTAGAAGGTATGCAGTTTGACCGTGGGTATATCAGCCCATACTTTGTAACCAACAGCGAAAAAATGCAGGTTGAATTACAAAACCCTTACATTTTAATTTATGATAAAAAGATTTCTGCCATGAAAGACATTCTTCATATCCTGGAGAAAGTTGCACAAAGCAGCCGCCCGTTATTGATCATTGCAGAAGATCTGGAAGGTGAAGCATTGGCAACACTGGTAGTAAATAAATTACGTGGCACCATTAAAGTTGCTGCTGTAAAAGCTCCCGGCTTTGGAGACCGTAGAAAAGAAATGCTGACTGATATTGCTATCCTTACCGGTGGTGAAGTGATCAGTGAAGAACTGGGCAACAAACTGGAGGGTGTAGAACTTGCTGTTCTTGGTCAGGCTTCTTCTGTAACAATTGATAAAGACAATACAACCGTTATTGGTGGTAAAGGCGTAAAGAAAGAAATTGTAGCCCGTGTAAACCAAATTAAAGCACAGGTAGAAAATACTACTTCAGATTACGATAAAGAAAAATTGCAGGAACGCCTTGCAAAATTAGCCGGTGGTGTGGCGGTATTATATGTAGGCGCTGCTACCGAACTGGAAATGAAAGAAAAGAAAGACCGTGTAGATGATGCCTTACATGCAACCCGTGCTGCAGTAGAAGAAGGTATTGTACCTGGCGGTGGTGTAGCTTACATCCGTGCAGTAGCAAGCCTTGACCCTAAAGTAAAAGGACAGATAGCAGATGAGCAAACAGGTATGGCAATTGTTCGCCGTGCTTTGGAAGAGCCTATCCGTGTATTGACTGCAAATGCAGGTATTGATGGTTCTATCGTTATCCAGAAAATAAAAGAAGGTAAAGGCGATTTTGGTTTTAATGCAAGAACCGAAGTTTACGAAAACCTTTTTAAAGCTGGTGTTATAGATCCAACTAAAGTGAGCCGTGTTGCTTTAGAAAATGCAGCTTCCATTGCAGGTATGCTGTTAACTACCGAATGTGTAATTGCAGACAAACCTAAAGAAGAAGCCGCTGCACATGGCGCTCCTGATATGGGTGGAATGGGCTATTAAAAAAGCAGATAGTAAAAAGTATATAAATAAAAAGTCCCCGTTGCGCAACTGCAGCGGGGATTTTTTATTTGGCAGAGATGTGCTTATTGCTTTTATTTGACAATCTTTAACCAAAACAACTATTATTATGATACTTATTATTTATCTCGCATTCATTGTATTTATTATTGCAGGCGTTTGGAAAACTTTTGAAAAAGCCGGCCAGCCAGGATGGGCATCCATCGTTCCTTTTTACAATTTTTATATTCTGGCAAAAATATCAGGCACTAAAAATTGGTGGTTGATATTTATCCCATTAGCAAATATTTATATTGCCATAGTTATTTATATAGCACTGGCAAAATCATTTGGCAAAGGCACCGGTTTTGGCATTGGTTTATTATTGCTGGGCTTTATCTTTTTTCCAATGCTTGGTTTTGGAGATGCAACATACATTGGGCCAAATGGCGAAAACGTTTTTCAGAAAGAAATTGATGCTATAGGGGCATAGCATTTTTGAAATATTCATTACTGTTTTATGAGCAAAAAAATATTAAAAATATTTCTTTTTATCATTTTCATTGCCGCCATTATTTTCTTCGGATTTGTTCCCGGCTATATAGACAAATCAAAAAACAAGGTCACCCTTAAAGTTGGTGATATCGAAAAAGAAAACTGGTATGATTCCATTCCGTTTATTGCAGACCTGCATTGTGATGCGTTATTGTGGAACAGAGATCTGCTGAAGCAACATAGCTATGGTCATGTTGACATCCCCCGTATGCTAAAAGCGAATATGGCAATGCAGGTTTTTACCATTGTAACTAAAACGCCTAAAGGAATTAATATTGAAAAGAATGATGATAAAACAGATAATATCAGTTTATTAAGTATAGCACAACTGCGTCCAGTAAATACATGGTTCAATCTTATCAACCGTGCACTTAATCAATGCAAAGAATTATATGCTGCTGCTAAAAAATCAAACGGCAGCTTTCGTGTCATCAGCAGTAAAACTGAATTGCTGCAATTTATAACCGACAGAAAAACCAATCATCATATCTCCTCGGGAATGTTGGGCATCGAGGGAGCTCATTGCCTGAACAATGACATCAATAATCTGTATAAATTATATAACGCAGGGGTAAGGTATATCGGCCTTACCCATTTTTTTGATAATGAGTGGGCAGGTTCTGCCCATGGTATGCAAAAAAACGGATTAACAGCCGCCGGCAAACAATTGGTACAAAAAATGGATAGTCTGCATATCATCATTGATCTTGCTCACTCTTCACCCAAAACTATTGATGATGTACTATCCTTTACCAACAGCCCGGTAATTGTATCACATACAGGTGTACAGGGTGTTTGCAATAATGTTAGAAATTTATCTGATGCCCATTTAATGGCAATTGGTAAAAGAAATGGTTTGGTAGGAATTGGTTTGTGGGAGACAGCCGTTTGTGGTACCGATGCAATGGCTACAGCCAAAAGTATTCGCTATGTGGCCGATAAAATTGGTGTTGATAAAGTAGCACTGGGGTCTGATTTTGATGGCGCTACAGGCACACACTTTGATGTAACAGGTTTACCGCTGATTGTAAAAGCATTACTGAAAGAAGGATTTGCCCGTACAGAAATTGAAATGATCATGGGCGGAAATATCAGAGATTTCTTTTTACGTAACCTCCCGGAGAAATAATTTAAAAGCAGCAGACACTGAATAATTATAGAGATGGATGCAATAGGTACTCCATAAATTTAGGATATTTTAAAGTATGGCAGCGTATAATTTCTTAAAACCTTCAGTAAGTACCGTATGCTTTCTGCACCCTGTTGTTGCCAGCAACATTATTCTGATTAAGTAATACTGAATGTTAGTTATGTATTACTTTAGCGTTTTATTAATTTTCATAAATGAACTGGATCATCTTAATTATAGCCGGGCTTTTTGAGGTTGGATTTGCAGCCTGCCTTGGCAAAGTAAAAGAAACCACGGGCAGCACTGCTGTATTATGGTGGGTGGGCTTTTTTGTTTCACTCAGTATCAGTATGTTTCTGTTATACAAAGCCACGCAAACATTACCCATTGGCACCGCTTATGCAGTGTGGACGGGTGTTGGCGCTGTAGGAACTGTGTTGGTAGGCATTATTGTTTTTAAAGAACCCTCTACTTTTTGGCGTATTTTTTTCCTGGTAACTTTAATCTCTTCTATCATCGGGTTAAAGGCAGTATCACATTAATGTATGGCTACACTCATCACCAATATTCAGCAACTCGTAAATATAAGAGAGCAAAGTAAATTGCTCAGGGGAGAAGAACTGGCTCATCTTCCCTCCATAGAAAATGCTTTCCTGTTAATTGATGATGGCCTCATTGCCGGCTATGGCCACATGTACGAACTGGAAATAAAAGTACCGCAGTTACCTAAAGATATTTATGATGCACATGGCAGTATAGTTTTACCATGCTGGTGCGATAGCCATACCCATCTTGTATTTGCGGGCAGCCGTGAAAATGAATTTGTAGATAAAATAAAAGGATTAAGCTATGCAGAAATTGCAGCAAAAGGTGGGGGTATATTAAATTCTGCAAAGAAATTACACGAAACAAGTGAAGAAGTTTTATTTGCAGATGCCATGAAAAGGCTGAATGAACTTGCATCTCTTGGCACTGGTGCAATAGAAATAAAAAGCGGCTATGGCTTATCGGTAAATGGAGAGCTGAAAATGTTACGGGTGATAAAAAAACTGAAACAGCAATCAGGTTTAATTATCAAAGCCAGTTTTTTAGGCGCCCATACTTACCCGTTAGCATACAAAGAAAACCACCAGGGCTATATTGATTTAATCATCAATGAAATGTTGCCGGTAATTGCCGCAGAAAAACTGGCAGATTATATTGATGTGTTTTGCGAACAGGGATTTTTTTCTGCAGGAGAAACAGCCATATTGTGTAAAGCAGGCGCCGCCCATGGTTTAAAGCCAAAACTGCACACAAATCAATTGAACAGTATTGGCGGCATTCAAACAGGCATAAAGCATAATGCCGTTTCCCTTGATCATTTGGAAACCCTGACTGATGAAGAAATAAAAATACTTGCTTTATATGAAGGTGTATGTACGCTTCTGCCAACCGCTGCTTTCTTTTTGCGAATGGCCTGTCAGCCTGCCCGTGCATTAATTGATGGCGGTGCAGCCATTGCCATTGCTTCTGATTTCAATCCCGGCTCATCACCATCCGGCAATATGAATTTTGTAGCTGCACTCAGTTGCATACAAATGAAAATGCTGCCCCAAGAAGTAGTAAATGCTGCTACTTTAAATGGAGCTTTTGCCATGGAAGCCGCTGCAGAAGCAGGCAGCATAACTATTGGCAAAAAAGCCAATCTCATTTTTACAAAGCCGGTTCCTTCGCTGGCATATTTGTTTTACAGTTTCAGCACAAATAATATTCAGCGTATAATGCTAAACGGTGAATGGATCAGTTGAGCATAGAGGTTCTGACTATATTTTTAATTGAGGGCATTCAGCAGAAATCGGCGCAACAAAAAATACGTTTAATTATTTAAGGAATATTCAATATCTTGGTAATCTCTTAAAATTCTTTTTCCTGGAAAAACTATCATACTGCTCCTCCCCGCCACATTCATTATTCATTAACCAAAATCAAAAACAATGAAACGAATCTCAGCAATTTTTTCGGCAGGAGTTATTTTATTCTTTTCTTCCTGCAACAACAGCGGAAAAGAAAAAGGAGAAACAAAAATGGGGGATACTACTGCTGCTACTGTAGTTACCGCACCATCTTTTATTCCTTTCAAAGTATTTATGGTGCAGCACACAGTGAAGAACTTTGATAAATGGAAAGCAGCCTACCTGGCTCATGATTCCATTCGGCAGATGTCTGGAATTACTCATTATGTATTTGGCCGTGGATTGGCAGATTCTAATAGTGTAATCGTGATTGATAAAATGAACGATGTAAAAAAGGCAAAAGAATTATCTGCATCGCCTAATCTGAAAGAAGCCATGGAAAAAGCAGGAGTAACGGGCCCTCCTAAATTTTCTTATGCCGAAGTTATTCGTAATGACGATGCAAAAATTGATCAGAAGGAGCGGATTATGGTGGCACATAAAGTAAAGGATTTTGATGCCTGGTTAAAAGTATATGATGGAGAAGGTAAAGCTACCAGGCAAGCGAATGGCATGCTGGACAGAGGCCTGGCCCGTGGCGTAGATGATCCGAATATGGTATATATTGTTTTCGCTGTTACTGATATGGCCAAAGCAAAAGCCAGGATGGCATCACCCGAATTAAAAAAAGTTATGACCGATGCAGGTGTTGAGGGGCCACCGCAAATTATGTTTTACAGGCTGGTTGAATAATAAATTCAATTAGATCCGGTTTTGCTTTTTTAAAAGTATGAGGCTAAATAACAAAATGATGAAGCCGTTGCTGTAGTTTAAACAGCAACGGCTTTATTAACCTGTTCCCTGACTTTCTGTATCTAAATTTTTTTTTAAACCATTCATAAATTTTTCAATAATTAAAAAATCAGTATGAAAAATTTCAGGGTTACATTTTTTTTATTTTTAGCGGTAACATTATTTATTTCATTTAATTCTGCTGCTCAAAAAAATAATGAGCCACAGTTGTATAATTACAAACCAGATAATCAAAAATTATACGACACGATTGTTTACCTGGACAGCGTTTTTTTTGAAGCTTACAATACCTGCAATCTTCATCTTGAAAAGTATGGATCATTTTTTTCTGACAGTATAGAATTTTATCACGACAAGGGAGGATTAACGACTTCTAAACAGGAATTGATTGATGCCACTAAAAAAACGTGTGTGGCAGAGTAACCAGGGAGCTGGTAAAAGGAAGTATAGAAGTATATCCAATTAATAATTATGGAGCCGTAGAAATGGGGCTGCATAAATTTCATAATAATACCGAAAAAGAGGGAAGTTCATCAAGGATAGGGAAATTTGTTATCATCTGGCAGCAAAAAAATAATGAATGGAAAATTTCAAGAGTAATAAGCCTTCATTAACCAGACGTAAAAAATAAATTTTTCCCGAAACCAATAGTTTCCATTTTTTAATTATATCAATACAAAAATTTATAATCATGGCTACTAAAATTGATCGCCGTTTATGGCTCAGGCAAAGCACACTGGCTCTTGCCGGCTTAGGCCTGGCCCCTGATTTATTTGCTGCTGGCAAACAAAAAAATTTCCATTTACCGGGCAATCTTATCCTACTTAACAGCAATGAAAATCCTTATGGCCCTTCGCCCATGGCCCGTAAAGCAATATTGGATACTTACCTTTTAACAAACCGCTATCCTGATGATTATGTAGCATTGCTCAAAAAAAAGATAGCCAGTCACTGGAAGGTGAATGAAGAAAATATTTTGCTGGGAGCCGGTTCATCAGAAATTATTGGGTTGGCTTGTCAGCATGTATCCAAAATAAAAGGCCATATCATTACAGGAGAACCTTCTTACAAAGTATGGAACCATCAGGCCACGGCTTTTGGTCTTGGTTTTCAACCCATCGCTCTTAATGATGAAAAAAAGCTGGACTTATCCAAAATGTTTGGTAGTATTAATGGCAATACCAGGATGATTTATATCTGCAATCCCAACAATCCAACGGGTACTGTTTGCGATGTTGCTGCCATTACTGCCCACGCAAAAGAAGCTTTGGCCAAAACTTTTGTATTTATTGATGAAGCCTACTCCGAATTTGCAGAACTGGAATCAATGGCCACACTGGCTGCCCGGCATAAAAATATTGTAGTGGCCAAAACTTTTTCCAAGATATATGGATTGGCAGGTGCCAGAATTGGCTATGCTATTGCTCACCCGGAAACAATACAAGCTCTTAGCAGTTACCAGCCCTGGTCCGATGCTAATGTTAGTGTAACAGCAACTTCGGCTGCCCTCGCTTCATTGGATGATACGGAATTTGTAAAGGAATGCAGGCAAAACATTGCTGCAACAAGAGAAATATGCTACCCTGCATTTAAGCAATTATCGTTAACGTATATTCCTTCACTCACAAATTTTATAATGTTCAATATTGATAAAATAAAAGGCGACTTTATTAAACAAATGCAGGCAGAAAATATTTATGTACAATACCGGAATCATTTTGGTGGAAACTGGTGCAGGGTAAGTATGGGAACAAAAGAAGAGATGTACTCTTTTGTAAATGCGCTGAAAAAAATTGCCGGGTAACTGGTACCAAAATGAAAATATTAAATTCCGTAACCCAATTAACTATTACTAAATTTACGTTAGATAAATTTTTAAACCGGACAATAATAGTTTTACAATGGCATACGAAGAGGAGCATTTCATTGACAGCACAAAAATGGTATGGAACTATTCCTTTTTTAAGGAGCAGGATTTAATTCATTTTAAAGAAGGTAATCTGTATAATGCTTATGAAAAATTTGGCAGCCATTATCTGCGTGTGCTTGATACCGATGGGTTTTATTTTTCTGTGTGGGCGCCACATGCATCCACGGTTTCTGTGGTAGGGGAATTTAACGGATGGAAAAAAGGATTACATCCTCTCTTTGCCAGGCTTGATCACTCGGGCGTTTGGGAAGGATTTATTCCACGCCTGCCGGCAGGAACATTTTACAAATACCATATTTCTGCGCCCAATGGTTTTGAGGCCGGCAAAGCAGATCCATTTGCATGGTATAGCGAACTGAGGCCAGGTACAGCTTCTATTACCCGCCACTTAAGCATGCAATGGGCTGATGAAGAATGGATGGCCAACCGTAAGACTCATAATTCACTTAATGCACCCTGGAGTATTTACGAACTGCACCTGGGCAGTTGGATGAGGCCACAAAAAAATAATGAGAACCTTTACAATACTTACCACCAAATACGGGAAAAATTGGTGCCGTATGTAAAAGAGATGGGGTTTACCCATGTAGAATTTATGCCCGTAATGGAACACCCTTACGATGGTAGCTGGGGCTACCAGGGCACAGGTTATTTTGCCGCTACTTCACGGTATGGCGTACCCGAAGATTTTATGTACCTGGTGGATGTGCTGCATCAAAATGGCATTGGTGTAATACTGGATTGGGTGCCTTCTCATTTTCCTTCTGATGCTCATGGCCTTTACAATTTTGATGGCGCTCATACTTACGAATATATGGACATGCGCAAAGGCTATCACCCGGACTGGAGCAGCTATATTTTTAACTACAAGCGGGGAGAAGTAAAATCTTTTCTCATCAGCAGTGCACATTTCTGGATGAATAAATATCATGCAGATGGGTTGAGGGTAGATGCGGTAAACTCTATCATCCGCCTCGATTTTTCCCGAAAAGAAGGAGAGTGGGAACGCAACGAATACGGCGGTAATGAAAATATTGAAGCCATTGATTTTTTAAAAGATCTTAACAGGGTATTGTACCGGGATTTTCCAGATACACAAACCATTGCCGAAGAAGCATCCGATTGGCCGGGCATAACAATGGCTTTAGATAAAGGAGGATTTGGTTTTGGGATGAAGTGGATGATGGGCTGGATGCATGATACCTTCCGGTACTTTAAAAAATGGCCGGAGCAAAGAATTAACGTACAGGATGATCTCAGCTTCAGCATGATGTATTTTTATGACGAAAAATTTATGCTTCCCATAAGCCATGATGAAGTAGTGCATGGAAAAAGCCCGATGATTTATAAAATGCCTGGGAATGAATGGGAAAAATTTGCCAATCTCCGGCTGCTTTATACGTGGATGTATATGCACCCCGGCGCCAAATTGCTTTTTATGGGAAGCGAATTTGGCCAGACTTCTGAGTGGAATTATGAATCGGAACTGGATTGGGAATTATTGCAGCATAATGCACATAATAATTTACAGGAATGCGTAAGGGCTTTAAATCATTTGTATAAAACCAAACCTGCTTTATATGAATTACAATTTGACCCCAAAGGTTTTGAATGGGTGGACTTAAATAACCGTGAACAGGGCATCCTGGCATTTAAAAGGAAAGGTAAAAATCGTGAAAATGATATACTGGTTGTAATGAATATTACAAACATACCTCAGCGGGGGTGGAAATTAAAAGTAAAAGGAAAACCCAATTGGAAAGAACTGTTTAACAGTGATAGTAAACTTTATTGGGGTAGCGGTGATTACACAAACAAAAATATAATATGTGAGGCTATAGATAAAAAAAGAAAACTTTATGAAATAATTATTGATATTCCTGCGTTAGGAGCTATGATATTTGAATAAAAAAAAATAAATTTGCCGTTGAAACATCCATTATGAAAAACCTACTGTCAATTTTAGCCATTTTTACCATTAACAGTGCTATAGCACAGAATGCAGACAGTGCGCAATTTTATTTTAATAAAGGCCTGGAAGAAAAGAATGCCAGGCGTTTTTTAGTTGCCAGCAAGGCTTTTGAAAAAGCCATTAAATTCAATCCATCTTTTACAGAAGCTTACCTTGAAAACGGATATACATCGCTACAGATGCGAAAGACGGACGATGCAAAAGCCGCATTTATAAAAGTAAATGAGCTGCAGCCCGGCAATAAAACAGCTATTAAGGAATTAGCAGATTTATATTTCAGTTACAGGCAATATCCCAAAGCCATTGAGTATGCACAAAAGTGTACTGATTGCGAAAATTCAAACCGTATCATCGGCATCAGTTATTATCAGCAGGAAGATTATCCCGCAGCAGTAAAAGCTTTGCTGGCTGCATTGGCAAAAAATGAAAATGATGCGGAAGCTACTTACACCCTGGCCCGTACTTATTTAGATATGGAAGAATATAAAAAAGCGGTTCCCTATTATGAGAAAGCGGTAAAAATGGACGCAACTAAAAATGTGTGGATGTATGAAATGGGGCTGCTGTATTACAACAATAATGATTATAAAAATGCGATAATCTCTTTTAACAATGCCGCTGCTAACGGTTACGTGCAATCGAACGATTTTAAAGAAAACCTGGGTTATGCGTCTTTATACAGCGATGATTTTGAAAAAGGCGAAATACTTTTAATGGGCGTATGGACAAAAAAGCCTGCTAATAAAGATATTCTAAGGGATATGGCAGAAATATTTTACCAGAAAAAGCAATATGATAAAGCCCTTGGTTATTGCCAAAAATTAATGGAAATTGATGTAAAGGATGGTAAAGCATTATACCAGGCCGGTCTGTGTTTTCAAAAGAAGGGCGAAAAAGACAGGGGTCAGAAAATGTGTGATAAAGCCATAGAATTAGACCCATCGCTAAGTTCATTAAGAAAGAAACAGGAAATGCCGGGGGGTATGTAATTTTTTAGAGTTAACAACCTTTGAAAAGTTGTTAACTCTTTTAATTTAATAATGTTTAAGAAGATAAAAACTAATTCATCATCAGCACATTCACACTCCGTTGCAAAATGTTGAAAGCAATTTCTGCCATCAGATTTTCTTTATCAAGTGTTGGGTTCACCTCCGTAATTTCAAAACAGCAGATCTTTCTATTCTGCATAAATTTACTTATCAGGTCTTCTGCTTCTCTTTCTCTTAGTCCGTTGCTTACCGGTGTACCCGTGCCTTTTGAAATGGCAGAGTCAAGGCTATCCACATCAAAACTTACATAAATATCGGTGCAGTCGCTTAGGTAACGCAATACTTTGCGGCTTACATTTTCGGCACCGTTTCGCCTTACTTCGCTGGTAGGGATCACTTTCATGCCATATTTTTCTATCAAAAATTTTTCCTCTTTTTCGTAATCTCTTAAAGAAATAAATACTACATCCTCGGGTAAAATTTTTTGATTAATTTTTCCAAAGTTTTTTAGCTGATCCCATAATTTAGCTGTTTTTTCATCCAGCTCATGCACTTTACTTTCTTCATTATCTTCTGCAATAGCACTGGCCAGGGGCATGCCGTGCATATTACCTGTTGGCGTAGTGTAAGGTGTATGCAGATCAGCATGGGCATCTATCCATATTACCCCCAGTTTGCTTTTTGGTTTTGCCATTTTTATTCCGGCAATTGTTCCGCCTGCATTGCTGTGATCGCCACTGAGTATTACCGGAAAAAAATTGTTTTTTATGCTCTCACTTACGGCTTTGCTTATACGCTCATACATGGTAAGCACACCGGCTATCCGCTTGGCATACGGCGATTGTATGGGCTCAAATAAAAGGTTATTTAAACCCTCAATTTTTTCTGAAGGAAAATGAACAAAAAAGTTACTCATAAAATCGAGCGCAGCAATTTTTATAGCATCTACACCAAGGCTGGCGCCCCTGGTACCGGCGCCAATTTCTGAAGCAACTTCTATCAATTTTATATTCTTCATAAATCAAATTTACAGATTTCCTTTTAAGATTTTTTCAATGCTGATAAAAGAGAGAGATGAGTTTTTGCATGGCACACTAATTATTCCCTCTCAGCAAAATATCTTTATAACGTACTATTTGTGGTGTACAATAGCTGCATTAAATATTATTATCAGGCAAATTTATTTTTTGCCCTTTATTGGCACCAAAACTGCCGGTAATTTTAAACCTGGTAAACATATCCTCACTATACCATTGCTGCTGCCGTGTTTTTTGTATCACTTGTGTATGTTCCTTCATACCATAAGCGAAGGCTTTCATATCTTCCTTACTTTGCCATATACTAAAAGTGGCTTGTTTTATCCATGGTATTTCTCCAATACCAAATGAAGTAATAAATCCTTTGGCACCTGCCATCCTGTTGGCAACTGCTGCCACATTCTGCCAAAAATATTTTAATTTATTTATGCGTATAGTGGCTCTTGTTAATACCGCTATCTGCCCTTCATAATCTGTTTTGGGTGGCAACTCCCCAAACACTTTTTTACCATCCCAGGTTCCATGCCCTTCGATGGGTTGTAACAATAAGGTGAGCGTTTGGCAACCAAAAAATGAAAACCATTTTGTAATAAATGAACCATACAAATTTTTATGTAATGTGCTGTTATCTGTATCCAGACTTTCTACATTCAACATTGATCTTTGAACGGTTAAGATGGCCCATTGCTGCAGGTCGGGGGTTTTATCAAAACTGCCATTTTTGCCACTGCCCATCAGTTTATAAAAAGATATATTTTTATTAAGCCACAGCGGCAGCCGGTAAATAGCCATTGCCAAAAAAGCAAATGGAATAAAAATTTTGGGATACCGTATAATGGTAAGAGATACCTGCATAATTGTAAAATGCAATATAGACAACTTGATGCGAATGATTGGTCAGCAGGTGAGACAAGAAGATGGACCGGAGAAATTTATTAGCAAAAAAAACCGTTCTGCATTTGCAAAACAGTTTTTTAAAAGATACAAATATTAAAATTGCTCTAACCTGCTGAAAAAGAAATCGCCTTCAATTTTTGCATTCTCATCACTATCGCTGCCATGCACAGCATTTTCACCAATGGAGGTTGCATATTTTTTCCGTATAGTTCCATCTTCTGCATCTGCAGGATTGGTTGCACCAATTAATTTACGAAAATCTTCTACAGCATTTTCTTTTTCTAAAATTGCTGCAGTAATTGGGCCACGGCTCATAAACTCTACCAGTTCGGCATAAAAAGGACGCTCCTTATGTACTTCGTAAAACTGCCCTGCTTTTTCTTTGCTCAGGTGAGTCATTTTCATTGCCACAATTCTAAAGCCTGCGGTATTTATCATTTCTAAAATACCCCCGGTGCTGCCTTTTTGGGTTGCATCTGGTTTAATCATGGTAAAAGTTCTGTTGGTCATTATTTTCAATTTTGCCCGCAAAGTTAAGCCCATGCTGCTGAATAATTTCAATTATATTAAAAGACCTGGAGCGGTTATGTGAATGTTAAAAAATATTATCCACTTATTTACAATGCTATCAATGATATATTATCATTTTTTACCCATACTTTTGCGCCTTATTTATGGAGCCTTTAAAGAATTTATATCCTCAACTTTCAGTTTTAAAAAAGATTGTAATTACCATGCATCAAAAACCAGATGGTGATGCGATGGGTTCGTCACTGGGGTTATATCATTTTTTAATTCAGTTTGGGCACACGGTTACGGTAATTTCGCCCACCAACTGGGCTTCATTTTTAAATTGGATGCCTGGCTGCGATAAGGTATTGGATTACGAAAGATGTACAGAGAAAGGCAATACAATCATCCAGGAAGCTGATTTGATTTTTTGCCTTGATTTTAATACGCTCAACAGAACAAAACGTATGGAAGAAATGCTGGCTAATGCAAAAGCACAGCGCATATTGATAGATCATCATCAGCAGCCACAAACAGAAATGTTTACTTATGGTGCAAGTGATACAACAAAAAGTTCTACTGCAGAAATGGTGTACGATTTTATGGCGGCATCAGGTGATGCAGATAAAATAAACAAAGATGTTGCAGCGTGTATTTACACAGGAGTGATGACGGATACGGGTTCCTTCAGGTTTCCTTCTACATCGGCTGCCGTACATTTACTGGTTGCTGATCTTAAGCAAAGAGGGCTGGAACATAGTAAGGTGCATGAAGCGGTCTATGATAATTTCTCTGAGAACAGGTTAAGGTTTATGGGCAATGTATTACTGAACAGGATGGAAGTTTTTTACGAATATAACACAGCACTTATTGCAGTGCCGCAAAATGATTTACTTAAATATGATATTAAAACCGGCGATACAGAAGGCCTGGTAAATTATCCATTAAGTATAGAAGGCATTAAACTGGCAGCAATAATAATAGACAGGGGAGAAGAGCGCAAATGTTCGTTCAGGAGTAAAGGAGATTTTGATGTAAATACTTTTGCCAGAAAATATTTTGGGGGCGGTGGCCATTTTAATGCAGCAGGAGGGCAAAGTGCAGCGCCGCTGGAAAATGTAATAGAAGCTTTTAAAACGGCAATGAAAGAAAATGTAAATCAATTAAGTACTTATAAATTTTAAAAAAAATAAACAACAACACAATGAGAAAATTCTCTTATTTATTATTGACTGCAGTGGTAGCTTTTTCTGCATGTAAAGAATCGTTTAAAAAAGCAAAAGACGGTACACAATACCAGATAATTCCTGCTACAGGTGGAAAATTAGTAACAACAGGAAATATTATGGAACTGAATATCCTCGTTAAATATAAAGACAGTGTTTTGTTCAACAGTGTAGAAACAGGCATGCCGCAGTTTGCTCCTTACGATACTGCGCAGTTTCCCCCGTTGTACAAAGAGATATTTAAAACTTTGCATGTGGGCGATAGCATCACTATAAAACTTTCTACTGATACTATTATAAAACAGGGACAAAGTGCACCCTTTATGCAGAAAGGCCAGTTCATTATTCAATCTTACAAAATAATTAATTCGTTTGCTACTCAGGCAGAAGCTGACAGCGCAAGAAAAATTGCGCTTGTAAAAGCAGAAGCCATTGGAAAAGTAAAAGCAGCAGAGCAAATAAAAAAAGATGATAAAATACTGACTGAATTTTTCGCCAAAAATAATATCAAAGCCACCAAAGCCCCACAGGGTACGTATGTACAAATTATAACACCCGGCACCGGCGCTAATATTGATACATCAGTGGTAGTAAAAACAAACTATACCGGTAAAACTTTAGACGGTAAAATGTTTGACAGTAATACAGATCCATCAAAAGGGCATGTACAACCTTTGAGTGTAAACATGACCGCCGACCAATCATTAGGCGTAAGTGTAATAAAAGGCTGGACAGATGGTATGACTTTATTGAACAAAGGAGCAAAGGCTAAATTTTATATTCCGTCTTCATTGGGTTATGGCAGCCAGGGAGCAGGTGCAGATATTGCTCCTAACTCAATTTTGGTTTTTGATATTGAAGTAGTGGATGTGTTGAATAGAGCCCAGGCAAAAGTTGCTGCTGATGAGCAGGCAAAACAAATGCAGGCGATGCAAAAACATTATATGGATAGTGTACAAAAATTGCAGCCGAAAGCTGGTGCAACTCAAAAATAAAATTTCAGTATAAATTTATAAAAAACCGCAGCTTTTTTAAGGTGCGGTTTTTTTATATTCCTGCATAAGCAAAACAACTTCTTTCGCTTCTTTTACATCATGCACCCTTAAAATATTGGCGCCGTTATGCAGCGCAAGTGTGTTTAAAACTGTGGTGCCGTTCAAGGCTTCTGTTACATCAATATTTAGCGTTTTATAAATAGTGCCCTTGCGGGAGATACCTGCCAGTATTGGCCTTTCTAATATTTTAAACACAGCCAGATTTGATAATAGTTGAAAATTATGAGGAATTGTTTTTCCAAACCCAAAGCCGGGGTCAATAATAATATCTTTAATACCGGCCCGTTTACATTCATCAATTTTATAAATAAAAAAATCAAGCACTTCTTTTACCACATCATCATAGTGTGGCTGCTGTTGCATAGTTTCGGGGCTGCCTTTCATGTGCATACAAATGTAGGGCACCTGTAAAGATGCAACCACCGGAATCATGGCTTCATCCATATTTCCGGCACTTATGTCATTTACCATACATGCCCCTGCAGCTACTGCTGCTGCGGCAACCTTGCTGTAATAAGTATCAATAGAAATTAAAGCCTCCGGAAAACGTTGATGGATAGCCGTAATGACCGGAAGCACCCGCTGCATTTCTTCTTCACTGTCTATACGGCTGCTGCCCGGCCTGGTGCTTTGCCCGCCAATATCCAGAATGCCGGCGCCTGCAGTTAACATGGCTGCTGCAATATCCAATATGCCTTCTGTGCCGCCATGCAAATGCCCTTCGTAAAATGAATTTGGTGTAGCATTTATAATGCCCATTACCAAAGGCTTTTGCAGGCTGATTAATTTTCCTTTGCAGTTAAGTGTAAACATTGATATAGTAATTGTATTTTTGAACTGATACGCAAATTTGCAGCATTACAAAGCAAATCACAACAAAGAAATGACAACAAACGAACAATACGATAAAGTAATTGGCCACTGCGAAAATACTTTTATACAAAAGACAACTGATTACGGCACTTCATGGCGGGTTTACAGAACCATTTCTGTGGCCGACCAGATTTATATAAAAGCCAAACGCATACGCACCATACAGCAGAAAAAAGAACAAAAAATTGGGGACGGTATTAAAAGTGAATTTGAAGGCATTTTAAATTATGCCGTAATAGGATTAATACAACTGGATATTAATAATGATGAGCCAGAACAGCTTCCGGTGGCAGAAGTAGAAAAATTATATATATCAAAAGTGCAGATAGCAAAAAAACTGATGCAGGATAAAAATCATGATTATGGTGAAGCATGGAGAGAAATGAGCCAGGAGAGTTTTGTTGATTTAACCCTGGCCAAAATTCTGCGGATAAAACAAATTATTTCCAACGATGGAAAAACAATTACCAGCGAAGGTATTGACGCTAATTTTTATGATATACTTAATTATTCAGTATTCGCTTTAATATTAACTGAAGAAGGAAAACATTAAATGTTTAAAGATGAAATTGATTGTTTCTGTTGCGAGAATATTTACAGGGTTGCTTTTTATTTTTTCAGGCCTGGTAAAAGGAATAGACCCTCTGGGGCTTGCTTATAAAATGCAGGAGTTTTTTGAAGCCTGGGCCAGCGGTGGTTTTATGCAAAGTACAATGGCGGTGTTTGGCAATTATGCTTTATCTTTTTCCATCATCATCATTACGCTGGAAGTAGCAGTAGGAGTGGCTTTGCTGTTGGGCTGGCAAAAAAAAATAACTACCTGGATATTGGTTTTGCTCATGCTGTTTTTTACATTTCTTACAAGTTATGTTTTGTTCAGCGGAAAAATAAGGGCCTGTGGTTGCTTTGGAGATTGTATTCCTTTAACGCCGGTGCAAACTTTTACCAAAGATATTATTTTGCTGGCGCTGTCTGTTTTGCTGTTGGTAAAACGCCGGTATATTTTTCCGGTAGCAAAGCCTTTAATTAATACCTTATATCTTTTTTTACTCATCACCGGCACCCTTATTTTACAATTTTATGTTTTAAAACATTTGCCCCTGAAAGATTGCCTGCCTTTTAAAAAAGGAAATAATATTTTAGCCTTAAGAAAAATGCCTGCAGATGCAGTACCTGATAAATACGATTATGTTTTTGTATATGAAAAAGGTGGAATGAAAAAAGAATTCCGGGTTACCGCTTTGCCGGATACCACCTGGAAATTTTCGGAAAGAGAACAAAAATTAGTACAGGCAGGAAAAAATAATGTTCCGCTGATAAATGATTTTTCTCTTACTGCAGAAGATGGCACAGACGCAACTGAAATAATTTTAAATAATTCTGCCGAATACTATTTATTTTTTATAAAAGAAGTTCCGGATAATAAAAATGAATGGATGGAGCAGTTTAAAAATTTTTATACGGATGCAGCCGCTGCAGATAAAAAAATATTTATTATTACTTCCCAAAGAAATGCGCTAAAGGAATTACTTACAAAAAATAGGTTACCCGTAAATAATGTTTACACCTGTGATGCAACTGCTATTAAAACAGCAGCAAGAACAAACCCTGCTTTGTATTTGATGAAAGGCCCTGTAGTTAAAAATAAGTGGAGCTGGGCCGATTTGAAGGAAGTAATAAACTAAAGGAAGGGAGGTTAAACATACGGGTTACGGGTTAATTATTTTTGTATTTTTATATAGTCAAATTTCCATTGGCTATTGCTTATTGCCTATTGACCTATTCATCATTCACAATGAATTATATACTGCGAAAATTATTTTATGCGAGCCTGGTTTTACTGGGCGTAGTAATGCTGGTGTTTGTAATGTTTCAGGGGTTTGGCGACCCTGCCCGTTTAATGCTGGGGCAAACCGGCGATAAAAAAACAATGGATAATATCCGCAGGGATCTGTATTTAGATAAACCTGAATGGAAGCAGTTTTTGCTTTATCTCAATGATGTTTCTCCATTGGCCCTTCACACTAAAGAAGATATTCAAAAGAAAGAATTAAAAGGTTTTTTTATTGGAGGCAACACTAAGTTTGCTTTTAAAATTCCGTACCTGCGGCGCAGTTATCAAACAAAAAAAGATACTATAAATGTATTGGCAGAAGCTTTGCCAGGTACAATTGTACTGGCAGTAACCGCTATGTTGTTTGCATGTATTGCGGGGATATTTTTAGGGGTATTATCGGCGGTTAAAAAAAATACCTGGATAGATAACACTGCCGTATTCACCAGTATTGCAGGGATATCTGCTCCATCTTTTTTTATGGCAATTATTATTGCATATTTTTTTGGTATTGTATTGCATAAATATACCGGGCTTAACCTCACTGGCAGCCTTTATGAAATTGATGAAGTTACCGGCGAAAAATATCTTGCCATAAAAAATTTAATACTGCCTGCCTTTACATTAGGCATCAGGCCACTGGCCGTAATTACACAACTCACCCGCAGCTCTATGTTAGATGTATTGGGTCAGGATTATATTAGAACCGCTTATGCAAAAGGATTAAGCAAAAGCAGAATTATTTTTAAACATGCTTTGCGAAATGCACTTAACCCGGTGATAACGGCTATTACTGGTTGGTTTGCAGAATTACTGGCGGGTGCTTTTTTTGTAGAATATATTTTTGGCTGGAAAGGCATTGGCAAAATCACGGTAGATGCACTTGAGAAGTTAGATTATCCTGTGGTAATGGGAGCCGTATTATTAAGTGCGCTAATATTTATAAGCATTAATATTTTTGCAGATATCCTTTACAGACTGATAGATCCACGGATACGGGTAAATTATTTGTAACCCAATTTATCCACCACTGCATTAATTTTATTTCGCCCTCTGCACAATAAATTACTTTCATGAAAAAGTAAAATTTTTTCAACTATGAACATAGTATGAATAACAAGGTAATACGTAGATGTACTATAAAAAAAATATCAAAAGAAAACGCAGTTTTACAGTACCATTAAAGTTAAAACCCTGCGTAAAATTGTAATATTTTTCCGCCAAAGCCTTTATAAATATTTTAACCAATTTAAATACTGTATTAAATAATTTAATGTAGTGGTGAAAATTTGTGAATAAGATTATATTATATTTTAAGAAAGAATAATTATAGAAAAGGGAAACTTGTATTGAAACGTGTTAACACAACAAATTCA
>JANLQE010000173.1:0-7002 GCA_031367625.1 Bacteroidota bacterium | reverse complement strand
TGCACACCCGCTTTTTTAAAAAGAAGGCTTGCCCGTGGTAAATGATGCGCTGAACTGATAAGTAGGTATGGTGACTGCAAATGAATAGAATCAAGGATTTTTTTTGTATTAGCCGCATTTTCTACTGTATTGTTTGAGCTGTCTTCTACAAAAATAACCGAATCGGGGACGCCCATAATCACGAGTTCTTTTTTTACCCACGCTCCTTCCCGGAAGCCCTCCATTTCTTTTTTTCCGTTGCCACCGCTTATCATAATATGGGTGATATGCCCTTGCTTAAATAATTTAAGTACCTGAATAAACCGGTCTGCACTGCTGTTGAACACACCATTGCCATCAATATCCGGGCTGGCAAAGCCACCGGGCACTATACCACAACTATACACTGTTACCGGGCTGAGCAGCAAAGGTGCCGGCTGAAATTTACTGGCATACCAATTTAATAACCATGCATTACCGAATAGCAAAAAAATAAGGAGAGCTAATACTCTGCAACATCTTTTTATGAGTGGCGGCCTGAATAAAAAACCTGCAATAAGCAACAACAGTATCCTGTGTACAGGAGATAAAAAAAAAGATAAACCCGAAGACATCAATTGGTGCATTTGCTGCTGATTTAATAAGGAAAATTTAAACAGATAAAAGTAGTATAATTTGCAGGAGGAAAAATATCTTTGTTACTGCATGGGTACTCAGTAACAAGGTATAATGAAGGCTATTGGTGCAACCCAAACGAACGTGGAGAGAAGATATGTGATTTTAGTAAATAGAAGACTAAGTGGCAACGCTATTCACAGAGTTTTAATGCATCAGTGCTTTTGTTGCTTATCTGCAATTTATTTATTTTTCCGGCTTTATTGTAATATAGTACAAGGGTACCATAAGCCGTTTGATATGCATCCCAGTTAATGTCTTTTATTTTGGGATTTCCCAGCGATTTAAAGAGGCTCTTGCGGCTGGCTCCCATCAACGGCAAAGATAATTTACCTTTAAAATTTTGTCTTATCTCAATATAATTTCTGTCGGTATAAAAATAAATATCCTTGTCTTTATAAAAAATACCGGCGCATTTGCCCGCAGAAGCCAGTTGCTGCAGTTCACTGTAACAGGGGAAACTGTTTTTTATTTCTCCAATGGTTGATTGAGGATTTAGGCCATCATTCAGTTTACCATACAGCACATCTACCGTGAACACAGGGCAAACAGCGGTTCTTTTAAGTTGTGCCTGTGCTGTATGAATAACGAACATCCAGGCAAAAAAAACAAATAGTATTTTCATAGTCATAGTTTAAGTAGTGTTGTTTATCATGGAACTTACAGGTTAGGCGCAGTATTGCAAATACCTTGCTGGAAATAGTTAAGATAAGCTTGTGTTTGTGGATTTTTTGTTTAATTCATTGCAGTAGTGAATTAATTCTACCCGCTTTGTTGTAACAATTATTCACATATTGAACAAACAGGCGCATAACAGAGAAGAATATTATACTTTCATTTGATTGCTAAGCCTTTCTCATATTCAGTTTATCCAGTACCCCATTTATCAACTGCCTGCTAAAGGGCTTTTTTATAAAATAATTAATGTTTTCTGCAGTGGCTTTTTCTTCCACCCATTTATCCGCATCTGCAGTCATCATTACTATTTTTATTGTTTCGTCAGCAGATTTAATATTGCGGATAAAGTTTACGCCCAGTCCTTCCGGGAAACTATTATCAAGAAATATAATTGTAGGTTTCAAAAAATGGAGGTATTCCTCAGCCTCATTTAAGGAATGTACTTCCAGGGTATAAATTTTCCTGGCTTCTAAAATGGTTGAAAGATTATAAGTAAGGTCATGATCATCATCAATCACCATTGCTGTTTGTACTTTTATACCCATTGAATATTTGCTTTCTTTATTTTGTGCAAAAATTTTGCCTAAATTTTATAATGATATTATAAAAAAATAATGTGCATACAATTACTCAGCTTGTCATATACTCAACTTGTCATAATCTCTCCCAGAGAGGTTGATAATGTACGCACTTAATGCGGCAAAACTTATACGCTTATAAATGGAGCAATACTACCGGAAAAATGCAAAGGCAGATTCTCAGATGCTACGGATTGAACAGTTAGGTGCGATTATTATAAGCGGTTCATAAATGAATAACGCCGCAGCAAAACTGCGGTGTATTATTTTAATAAATCCTTGATTCTCAAATGGATTTTAAATTCTGTTGAGAAACGCCTGTAATTAATGTTCCGGAGGGGTTTTCGCAATTATAATATTTTATATTATTGAGGTGCTTGCTTCAAAACCCTGCCGCATGAAGGCATCTCGTATTTTTTGAACAGATAATCCTTTAGATGCTATGCTTTTAGAAGTAAGTTTTCTGAATATTTTTGAATTTGTTGTGTGAAAACCCGTGGGACGTAAGACTGATGCCAGCCTTCAACTTTACAATTACTTTGTTATCACATATCAAATACGGCTTTTTGGTTCAATATTTGATAATTGTTGGGCATTGTTCCATACTTCAATTACCATAATTGTTAGCAGGTACAAATATTTTCTCACTTAAAACTAAAACCTCATGAACCACAGAAAAATTGCCGGCATCTTTGCATTACTGGTATCTTCAGTAATCTTATTTTTTACAGCATGTAAAAAAGAAAACTCCACTACTTCCACAACGGGCACCAGGCAATTATCCGTTTATCTCACCGATGACCCCTGTCGGTATGATTCCGTTTTTATTGATATCCGCTATGTAGAAGTTAAAGTAGATACCAGTGAAGAGCATAAAGATGATGATCATTATGGTGATAAGGATATAGACCGGGATGACGATCATAAAGGCCACGATGAATTTGGAAAATGGGATACACTTACTATTACCCCCGGAGTGTATAATATCATAAAATTAAGAAACGGGGTAGATACATTACTGGGTACAGCTAATTTACCTAAAGGCTCTATCAGAAAAATAAGGTTAACGTTGGGTAATAATAATGCTGTTGTGGTAGCAGGTGTCAGCCATCCACTTAAATTATTTCCCGGCACCAATAATTATGTTTATATAAAAATTCATAATGAAGATGCTGATGATAATGGTGGCGGCAGGGCCAGTGTATGGCTCGACTTTAATGTATGCGAATCTATACTGCTGGATAACGGGCAATATTACCTGAAACCTGTTATAAAGCCTTTTGGCAAAAAACATTTTGGATCAATTGAAGGAAAAGTATTGCCACGTGAAGCCCATGCAATGGTGAAAGCTTCTAATGGCGTTATTAGTGCTACAGCTATCCCCGAAGATGATAATGGCGAATATAAAATAAGGGGATTACAGGAAGGCAGCTATACTATATTGTTTCAGGGTTCCAATGGATATAAAGACAGTACGCTTACCAATATACAGGTTCGCAAAGGCGAGGAAACTAAATTGCCTCTTGTGACTTTGAGGAAATAAGATAACATTATGCTTTGCAAAAAAGACTGGCAGCACTGCCGGTCTTTTTTATGACTAGTTGAGCATGTTTTTTAAAAAAATAAATCCCACCAATGCAAAAATCAGCCTTTCCTGCATCAGTTAAAATAAAAGAAATACAGGAAATAAAATAATCGTAGATTGTTATAAAAAAATGCCCGAGTCAAAAAGCAGAAATCATCATCATCAGCAGCAACATCATCCTGCGCCTAAACGGGCCATGCCTAAAAAAAATGGCCGTGCAGCAATGGTGGCCATGGTGCTTTTCGCCTTGTTAGGGTTTGGCTTCGGTTATCTTACCTCAACAGCAAGCATACCCCTACTGGCCGCAGCCACTATCATTGGTGGTATTGCCGGATATTTGTTAGGCCACCAGATTGATAAAGCATTAACGAAGAAATAAATATCCTGCGCCCTGCCTGGTTTAAATCAATACCAGCTATTTTATCAGCAATATCTCTATGTAATTTTTTTTTCTTTAAAATTTACAAATAGATGTAAATAAAAAACCGCCCTAAGGCGGCTTCTATTATTTTAAGAATTAATGTTTTTTAGTTATCATTTTCCCTACGCCTATTATCATTCTCATCATCCTCCTGATGCTTGTTGCCTTTATTTTTACCTTGTTTATTTTTCTTATAATGACCATTTTTGTTACCATGACCATTGCCATTATTGTTGTGATTGTTATCGTCATAATCTCCATCATTTCCATTTCCCCTGCGGTTTACATTCCTGTCACGGTTACCATTATTATCTCTTCCCTGATTGTTGTTTGTGCCATTGTAACCACTATCATAAATTCTTGCTTCGCCATACTGGTTTACATCAATCACTACATCATTGTTTCTTAATGTAAACTGAGAAGTGGAAACCAATACCCTTTTTTTACCGATACCAAAAATACCACTGCCTGCCTTCACCTGGTAAACCTCTACTCTATGATTTCCCTGCCCTAAGTTGGGAATAGTGGTGGTGTTTCCGTTATAAAAATTGTTATCAATCTTTACATCATAATTACTGTTAGTACGCAGCGTAACCTGCGGCTGCAGAGCAGATGCAGATACTGCCACACCCAGAAAACTACCTAAAATGATTGTCAAAATCTTTTTCATATCTTATTGTTTAATACTTTATCCTTTTAATTTTAACCGGCAAAAATCAAGAGGTAAATTGTGTTAATCCGGTTGATGCTACAAGTATTTCAATACCGGTGCCAATATTGCTTTTGCTACTTCTAAATGATGTTAAAAAATTATTTTAGCATTTTATATAGAAAGATTAACGCCCGTTACTGAGTACACACCTGGGTTTGTGCAAAGGCTTTCCGGGGGAATAAAGTATTGAACTCATTATTTGATAATGCTGTTTTATTACCGAACTGTAAATTGGTAACAATCACTAGCTAAAACTATAGCGGAATTTACTGCATCAATCACCCGGAAATGGATGTCGAAAGTTTTACCAGAAGGGAAAGCAGACAAATTGCGCCATAATTCTTCTCTTCCTGTTCCATTTTCATCGGTAAAGATAGATTGAGGTAGTAAACCTTTGCCAAGTGTTAGCCATGTAGTACTTGTACAAATGCCGTCTAAGTTAGTATCCACAGCCCTTTGCAATTTATATTCGTGGTTTGGCTGGAGGTCACGAACCCATATTCCTAAAGTAACAATTTTTTCTGCATCATTATCCTGGCGGAATTTAACATGCCCAAAGCTTTTTCCTTCTCCACGGAGAATGACTTCCAGATTGAAATTAGGAGTTGCAGCAGTTGGAGCATTAGAAAGGGCAGCTCTGCTGGCCTCAGATGGGGTCAAATCCAGATTCGATTTCTGGCAACTGTTGAAAGTAACCGTAATCATAATGATACTGAATGGAATCATTACTAAGGAAGAGATTAACTTTATCATTTTTTTTAATTTTAATGAATTGGTAAATGGAATGAACAATTTAAAAATACTTTGCTCATAATAATTTTGCCAGCTTCGCTTAGCAGTTGACATTATAAGGGGGTAATTGGCTGAGGAGGTTTTTAAAAAAATTTGAATAACTTATCTTTACGGCTACGGGAAACATTTACAGAAGAGCCGTCACTCATAACCAGATAACCACCTTCGCCACGAACGTACTTAGTAACTTCGTTTAAATTAACCATATAAGAATTATGCACACGCAGAAAAGAAGTAAACTCCTGTATTTGCTCTTCCATTTCTTTTAGTGTACGACAGGCTATTATTTTGTTCTTATTCTTCAGAAAAAGATGGGTGTAATTATCATTCGCTTCAAAATACAAAACCTGGTCTGCGGGAATCAATTCGAACCCTTCTGCTGTTGGCACTGCAATTTTATTAAAACTGTTGTTTTTACCATGTATTTGTTTCAGCAATATTTGGAATTGTTCTGCCATGGGTAAATGGCGTTGTTCTTCTACTTTTTTTACAGCATGCTTTAATTCATTTGGATCAATAGGTTTTAACAGATAATCTAATGCACTGCAGTGAATGGCTTTTATAGCGTACTGGTCATAGCTGGTAGTGAATATAACGGCGAAGAATATTTCATCAAACTGTTCCAATAATTCAAACCCATTCATCACCGGCATTTCAATATCAAGGAATACCAGGTCTGGTTTAAATTTTTCAATTGCCTCTATTCCTTGTTTTGCAGAACGGCATTGCTCCTGCAACTGAACTTGCGGGCAAAAGTCTTTCAAAAGGATACTAAATGTGTCCAGGCAGTGAATTTCATCATCAATTATAATTGCTTTAATCATAACAAAAAGGAATTTTCAATAAAACTTCCGTTCCTCCGGCACTCCCATCTGCAAGTACAAGGTCATTAATTTTTATTTGTGTTTCTGCCTTTTCATTGTCTTGCAACATGGCAATTCTGTTAGCAGTTATTTCCATGCCCATTGATTTGTGGTAAATTGCAGACTTACTTTTTAATTCAGTAGATTTTTTTCTGCCAATGCCATCATCCGTTATCTTGCAATACAACATTTTCTCTTGTTCATATAATTCTATTTGCAGATGACCATTTTCTTCCTTATGCATTAGCCCATGCCAAATGGCATTTTCTGCATAAGGTTGAATAATAAGGGGCGGTAATTTAATTACTGAAATATCCAGTTCTTTTTCAACACTTATAGTAAAATTAAAATAATGATCAAAACGCAATGCTTCCAGCTCAAGATAAAGTTTCAATGAATCCAGTTCATTTTCCAGCGATATCAGTGCAGATTGAGAGTTTTGCAATATTAATCTTATTAATCTTGAAAATTTGGTAAGGTATTCTGATGCCTGTGCTTTATTATTCTGTAGGATAAACAAGTTGATAGCATTAAGTGAATTAAAAATAAAATGCGGGTTCATTTGTGCCCTCAGGGCCTGCATTTCAAGCTCTTTTTTTTGCAACTGTAATTCTGCCACTTCCTGTTCTATCTTTCTTTTTTCCAGTTGAGCATTTGTTTCTATTATTAAAAGTTGCAATAGGTCTTTTCGTCTTTTAAGTCTGATATTTCGTACTAAT
>JANLQE010000136.1:0-20665 GCA_031367625.1 Bacteroidota bacterium | reverse complement strand
CAGGGCAAAGATGGAGCAATAGAGGAGCACAAAATATGTTAAACCTAAGAATACTTACAATGAATGGGCAATGGGATAAAGTGATACAGTTAATTAAAAAGGCTGCGTAATGAGGATGCGACAATTTTAAATGCACCCCTTAATAACAACTTATAAAAAATATCAAATGTAACTTAGTAACTTACGATTGTTAATGCTGATTGATATTCTGCCGTTGAAATTTTAGCCCCGATTGCAGCGGAAAGCCCGTAGCCCCGCCAACGGCGGGGACGAGGACTTGCAGCGAAAAGCGGGACCACTGCTGATTTATAAATGTGGTTGAGCTTCACAAAAAATAAAATAGCTTTAAAAAATATAAAACAAATAATATGAAAATAGCATTTCATGGCGCTGCCAGAACAGTAACCGGCTCTAAACATTTACTTACCCTTAGTAATGGCAAAAAAGTTTTACTGGATTGCGGTATGTACCAGGGCATGGGCGACCAAACAGATTCTTTAAATAAAGATTTTGGATTTGTTGCAGCGGAAGTGGATTACATGATATTATCTCATGCCCATATTGATCATTGCGGCCTGTTGCCAAAATTAGTGAAAGATGGTTATGCCGGAAAAATATTTGCTACCCCCGCCACAAAAGATCTGGCATCTGCATTAATGGAAGACAGTGCAGGCATACAGGAAAATGATATTAAATTTGAAAATAAACGCCGGGCTTTACAAGGCTTGCCTTACCTGCAACCCTTATATACAACCGAAGATGCATTGAATGCGGCGGGCAAATTTGTAACGGTTGATTATGAGCAATGGCATACCATTGAAGACGGCCTGGAATTTTGCTACAGTGATGCCGGGCATATAATAGGCAGCACCTGCGTGCATTTAAAAATTACTGAAAATGGAAAACAAACCCGGATTACTTTTAGCGGAGATGTGGGCCGCTACAGGGATATAATTTTAAAATCGCCGGCGGTATTTTCGCAGGCAGATTATATTATTTTAGAATCTACTTATGGTAACAGTTTGCATGATGAACAAAACACTACACCTGATGCATTGCTACAGTGGATACAACATACCTGCATTGAGAAAAAAGGCAAACTGATATTACCGGCTTTTAGTGTAGGGCGCACACAGGAAATTTTATATACCCTTAATCAGCTTGAACAGGAAAACAGGTTGCCTGACGTAGCTTATTTTGTAGATAGCCCGCTGAGCATGAAAGCGACAGCGATTGTAAAAAATTACCCGCAATACTTTAATGCACGGATACAAAAAGTTATGCAGACTGATAGCGACCCGTTTTCTTTTAAAGGATTAAAATTTATTAAAACGGTTGATGAAAGCAAGATGCTTAATTATTATAAAGAGCCCTGCGTAATTATTTCGGCAAGTGGTATGGCCGAAGCAGGAAGAGTGAAACATCACATCAGTAATAATATTGAAAACAGCCGCAACAGCATTGTGCTTACGGGTTATTGTGAACCCCGGTCATTGGGTGGAAGATTAAAATTGCACCCCAAAGAAGTAGGTATTTTTGGGCAGATGCATGAAGTAAATGCAGAGATAGGCGAACTGCGCAGCATGAGTGCCCACGGGGATTACAACGATCTGCTTCAATACCTTGGTTGCCAGGATCCGAAGCTGGTAAAAAAACTTTTTTTGGTACATGGCGAGTATGATGTGCAGCAGGATTTTAGAGATATGCTGATTAAAAAAGGGTTTTTAGATGTAGAGATTCCGGAGCGGCATTATGAAATTGGGATAGGGTAATACCCCTCACCTATCCTCTCCTCAGGGGGAGAGGGAAATGTAGAAGATAAAAGCGGAGAACTTAATTATAAAAATAATTAAAAAAATAAAGCAGCCAACTTCCAGTTCCTCTGCCCGGCACAAATGTTCGGAACATCGCTTTGGGTTTATAAAAAAAACCTTCTTCTTTCGAATATTTGTGGTCTCCTCAGGGAGGAAATGTAGAAGAGTACCAATAAGATTATAGCGAAGGAGTAAGTAAGCAATAAAATAATTATTTGGTAAGCTTTTTATTTATAGATAGCAGATTATATAAAAGGCTGTTTTCAAGCAATAAGCCAACTTCCAGTTCCCTCGCCCCTTGGGGAGAGGGGTTGGGCTGAGGGCTAAAACCTTTCTACCTTAAATGCCGAAATATCTATTTCGGTATTTTTATTTTGTACCAACTCGCTTACCAGCAAACCCGTGCCGGGCGCCTGCGAAATACCGAGCATTGCATGACCGCCTGCAAAAATCACATTATCATATTTTGCGGATCTTCCTATATAAGGCAACCCATCGGGTGTTACCGGCCTTAAGCCATTCCATATTTTATCTGTTGGTGGAAAAGCGATTTTTAAGCCAGGGTAAAAATCTTTTACAGCATTGTAAATACCCTCCATTCTTTTTACCAGTACTTTATTATTTATGCCGCTTATTTCCATGGTGCCACCAATGCGTAACTGTTGCCCCCAGGGCGTTACAGCGCAACGGCCATCTACCAATATTGCCGGATATTTAATATTTTTTTCTACATGGTTGTAGGTATGGCTATAGCCTTTACCGGCCTGCAGTAATAATTTTATACCCAGCATTTTACTCAATACAGGCAGCCAGCTACCGGTAGCAATTACCAGGTCATCACAAACATATTTTCCCTTGTCTGTGATTACCGCAGTTACTTTACCGCCTGCTTTTTCAAAATTACTAACGGTTGTGTTTAGTAGAAAGGCAACCCCTTTTGCTGCTAAATAATTTTTTAATGCAATCATCATTTTGCCGGGATGAAAATGAGAATCGTCTTTAAACAAAACCGCACCGGCAACATTTAATTCTACACCAGGTTCTAATTGTTGTGTCTGTGCGGCATCAAGCCGTTCTACCTTCAGGCCCAGTTTTTCTGCTTCATCTGCAAGATGAAATTCATGCTGTAATGTTGATTGTTTTTTACACATCATCAGGCAACCTTTTTCTTCCATTTCAAAAACATCTCCTATATCATTGCGGATATCATTTATCAATTTTCTGCTGAGCTGTAAAATGTTTATTAGATGCGGAGCATGCTTTGCAACAGTGGATGCGTTGCTGCTTTTATAAAAATGATATGCCCATTGCATCAGCTCCAGGTTTAGCCTTGGTTTTACATAAAACGGGCTGCTGCTGCTAAGCATGTGTTTAAAACCTTCTGTAATAATGCCCGGCGAAGCCAATGGTACAAAATGGCTCGGACTCATATAACCCATATTGCCAAAAGAGCAACCATCTGTAATGTCGCCTCTTTCAATTACGGTAACATTATAACCGCTTTTGTGTAAATAATAAGCACTGCATAAACCAATAACACCTGCACCAATAATTGTAACGTTCGCCATTTTATATTTTTTTTGTTACCAGCATTTGTTTTTCATAGCAGCAGCGTTGTGTCACTCACTTATACAATTTGTTCTTTATTCATCTTTTATCACCGCAAAGAACAGGAGTAAAAAAAAGATTTTCGCAGAGATATACCTATTCCTCTGCGTAACTTAATTTTCTCTTTTCTCTGCGGTTAGCTCCAATTCAAATTACCTGGAACCCATAGGCATACGGGTCATCATCTTTATCAATAGTAATAATATTACGCCCGTAAATTTTTGCCCAGCCTTCAATACCGGGTTTTATGGCCGGTATATTATTTATCATCGTTTCTTCTTCTATGGTGCCTGTAAATTTACTGCCAATAATGCTTTCATGAATAAACTGATCGCCTTTTTTTAATTTTCCTTTTGCATACCATTGCGCCATACGTGCCGACGTGCCTGTACCACAGGGGCTGCGGTCTATTGCTTTATCGCCGTAAAAAACGGCATTGCGTGCAGTAGAAGTTTTATCTATCGTTTCGCCTGCCCATAAAATATGGCTACAGCCTTTTATGGTATCATCCAGCGGATGCACAAATTCATATTTTTCGTTTATCCGTTGCCGCAGGATGCCGGAAAAACTGATCAGCTCACTTGCAGTATAATGTTGAATTCCTTTAAAATTTTTCTGTTCATCTACGATGGCATAAAAATTTCCGCCATAGGCAACATCAATAATTAATTCACCTAATTGCGGAGATTCAATTACTAATTCTGTTGCGGCTAAATAAGAAGCAACGTTTGTCAATTTTACTGAACTAACGGCCCCAGCTATCCTCCCCAAAGGGGAGGGAAAAGCAGCAGATTGCCGGGAAGAAAAACTATCAGAATTTATCGTTTCTTTGCTTTCATCAATCTTCTCTACACCCCCCGCTGTAGCAGAGAGGATGGGGCTGAGGGTATATTCAACCATCACAAGCCCTGCCGGTGTTTCCATACGGACAATGCCAGGGATTTTAGGAGTTATTAAACCTTCCTGGATGCCAATAGTAATGGTGCCGATGGTGCCATGGCCACACATGGGCAGACAGCCACTTGTTTCTATAAATAATACGGCCACATCATTTTCCGGATCATGCGGCGGATATAAAATACTGCCGCTCATCATATCGTGGCCACGGGGTTCAAACATAAGGCCAGTGCGTATCCAATCGTATTCCTTTAAAAAATGCTGGCGCTTTTCACTCATCGTTTTGCCGTGTAAAATGGGGCCGCCTTCTTTTACCAGCCTCACCGGGTTGCCGCAGGTATGTGCATCTATGCAGGTAAAAGACTTTGGCAAAGTTTGATTAGAATTACTCAAGTGTATTTATTTTTAAGTCTATTGGCTGTTGGTGATACAGGATAAACTGATCTATCCCATTAAATTCATTTAGCACAAAATCTCTTTTTAATTTAGTAGGTGCAGTGCTAAGGAAAATTTTATATGAACTGTGTTTCCAATCTTCCATTCTTAATCTAAACCCGTGATGCACCGGATTTGCATGAATGTAGTGAACTATTTTTAAAAAATAATCATCGTCATTAATCAATTCTTTTTTCATGCTGGGAATAAAAAGGCTGCCGATTCTTTTATAAACTTTATTAAAAGACTGGGCATAAGAACTGAAAAGATTAGAGAAACTCTTTGATACTTTAATTTCAAGTTCTGTAATTGAAAATTCTTTTTTCCAGAGAAGGCATAGTTCATTTTCTTCTTTAATTTTTACCATCAGGTGAAAATGGTTGGGCATAAGGCAGTATGCATAAATATCGCATACGGGTAAAATATAAGTTGCCAGTTTAGATAAAAAAAAGTCATAATTTTTTTCTTCTGCAAAAAGGTTTTCGTTTCCATTGGCATGATTAAAAATATGATAAGTTTCTCCGGGGCGCATGCTATTAAATTAATACTTGTTTTTTAATTTTTATAAAGATATTGTAATTGAGCTTTGGCAAAGTTTAGAACTAAGTAGTAAATCTTTTAGAACTTTGCCAAAGTTTGGAGTTTCTTATAAACTTTTGCAAAGTTTACCTATTATTATAACGAGCCTTAAATAAAACTTTGCCAAAGTTGAGACCCCTTATATAAACTTTGCCAAAGTTTGGAACTTTGTCAAAGTTGTGCCAACTTTATATCATGGAAGCTTACGGTAAAATATTATTGATTGCCATGCCGGTATTTTTGCTGCTGGTACTTTTTGAAAAATGGTATGGCTGGCGCAAAGGAAAAGACACGGTGCGTACCATGGATATGATCAGCAGCCTGAGCAGCGGCGTAACCAATGTTACTAAAGATGTACTGGGTTTAAGTATTGCATTGGTAAGTTACGAATGGCTGGTGCAACATATAGCGCTGACGCACATTACAGCAACCTGGGTTACTTATCTAATTACGTTTATTGTGCTGGATTTTGCCGGCTACACCGTTCATGCGCTGGATCATAAAATAAATTTTTTCTGGAACAGCCATATCGTTCATCACAGCAGCGAAGAATTTAACCTGGCCTGTGCGCTGCGCCAAAGCATTTCTGTTTTTGTACGGCTGTTTGCAATATTATTATTTCCGGCGGCCTTATTGGGCGTGCCGGCACAGGTAATTGCCGTGGTAGCGCCGCTTCATTTGTTTGCACAATTCTGGTATCATACGCAGCACATAAATAAAATGGGTTTTTTAGAAAAGATCATTGTTACCCCTTCTCATCACCGGGTGCATCATGCAATAAATAAAGAATACATTGATAAAAATTATGGGCAGATATTTATTTTCTGGGATAAAATATTTGGCACCTACCAGGCAGAATTAAAAGACGTAAAACCTGTGTATGGCATTACGAGGCCGGTACAAACCTGGAACCCGATAAAAATAAATTTCATTCACCTGTGGCTGCTGATTAAAGATGCCTGGCATACCAAAACCTTAAAAGATAAACTGCGGGTGTTTTATATGCCTACCGGCTGGAGGCCTGCAGATGTTGCGGGGAAATACCCGGTGTATAAAATTGAAGACGTTTATAATTTTGAAAAGTATGATAGTAAATCTTCTAAACTATTGGTTATTTGTGCATGGGTGCAGGTAATGGGGTTATTAATTTTTGTAAGTTATTTATTTGGCAATATTGCAAAAATAGGCAGCCCCAATATTTTTATTTACGGCGGTTTTATTTTTTTATTTGTATATGCTTTTACCGATCTGATGGATAAAAATAAATCGGCTGTTGTATGGGAACTGGCTAAAAATATATCTGGTACCGGCATAATATTTTACCTGGGAGATTGGTTTGGCAGTGACCGTTTTTCACCAATGATAAAATATATCCTGGTGGGTTATTTTATTGTTTCAACCGCTGTGGCTGGGTGGCTTGCGTATCATTCAAAAGAAGAAAAAACGGAGTTGATTATTGCATGATGGGGTTAGCGGAGTTGTATTACTTTGTATTTTAGCTGAAAATAATTCTTTAATATTATTTTGTCCAATTGGCTGATACGAGACCTTTTATTCTTTTGAAATGATCTGTATTATTTGTTATTAATTGAAGCCCGCTTGCTATAGCTACACCTGCTATCAATGTGTCTGTATGTCCTATTTCGGTTCCTTTCTTTCTAAGTTCTGCCTGAATAGTTGCAGATATCTTTACAGTTCGTATTGTTAGCGGAACAACTTTATTTAGCATTACAAACTCTTCAAATCTTTCCAATTGCTTTTTTGCGTCTTTATAAAACAGCCCATTTAAAATTTCATAATAAGTTATTATACTCAAACTTATAAAACCAAATTGTTTCAAATGCTCATCAACTTTTATTATAACTTTTGGGTTGCCCCGTAAAAATTCGGATAATATATCTGTGTCAAGAATTGCCTGCTTCATAAATTAATATTACGTTCAAAAAGCCTTGACCTTACTTTTTTTGTTTGAGCCAGATAGTCAGAATATTCTTTATCAGCCATGTCGCTAAATGACCCTGCAAAGGATAATATTCTTATACGGTTATTGTCTGTGTGTTTATTGGTTGCAGGTGTAAATGAATGAACTATTTGATAAAGTTCTTCCAACCTGTTAACAGGAACGTCTTTAATTTCTTTGAGTATATTATTCAATGTCAGCATAAATATTAAAAATTTAATTTCAAAGTTAGTATAAAAGATACAGCCGTATATGTTGACCATTGCAATTACCGGATATTATTTATAATTTTTAGCTTCATAACATTGCCACGAATACCCGGATAAGTGGTATTTATCCGTATTCATCAGTGCATTTGTAAAGTAAAATTTATATTCTCTCTTTAGTAAGCTCATTATTTACTGTACGCCAGATGCCCAGCGAATTTTCATCTTTCAATTCTTCCGGTAATAAACTGTTTGCCCAGTTTTGAAAAGCAATAGGGCGTGCAAACCGCTTTATGCCATCAGCACCAACAGAGGTAAACCGGCTGTCGGTGGTGGCGGGAAATGGCCCGCCATGCTGCATGGCAAGACAAACTTCTACACCTGTTGGCACACTGTTTAAAATAAATCTGCCGCAAATATTTTTAACCGCTTCTACTAAATTTTCATTTTGTACAATGTCATTTTCTGTTGCCATAAGCGTTGCCGTTAACTGGCCTTCCAGATTGGAAGCCACCGCAAACATTTCATTCATATCTGCACAGCGGATGATGATAGAATAGGGGCCAAAAATTTCCTGATGCAGTAAAGGATTTACTAAAAATTCCTGAGCAGTAGTGCTGGCAATAGTTGCGGTGCCTTGGTTAAATGCAGCGTCTTTTTCAGCTACGGCAATTTGTTCTACGCCGGTCTGTGATAATGCCGCCGCTCTTTTTTCTACATAATTTTTATAAATACCTGCATTCAACATAGCAGCAGGAGAAATATTTTTTATTTCTTCTGATAAAATATTAGTAAATATTTTAAGGTCATCATTATCAATGCCTATAATAATTCCGGGGTTTGTACAAAATTGCCCCACGCCTAAAGTTATAGAAGCGGCATATTGTTTTGCCATTTCTACAGCCCCCGCTTTCATTTTTTCCGGCAATAAAAACACCGGGTTCACACTACCCATTTCTGCAAACACAGGTATGGGTTCTTTGCGTTGGTTGCCCCAGTCAAACAATTGTTTTCCCCCGGCAAACGAGCCGGTAAAGCCAACCGCTTTTGTATGCGGGTGTTTCACCAAAGCCGCTCCCACGGCAGAAGATGCGCCATGCACATGTGCAAAGATCCCTTTAGGTAAATAACAATTTGATGCTGCTTTTAAAATAGCATTGGCAACCATTTCACTCGTATCTGCATGTGCCGGGTGAGCTTTTACCACAACAGAGCAACCGGCAGCAAAAGCACAGGCTGTATCGCCACCAGCGGTAGAATATGCAAACGGAAAATTGCTTGCACCAAAAACAACCACCGGCCCAAGTGGCACCAGCATTTTTCTTATGTCCGGCTTTGGTGGGGTTTTATCTGAAACTGCTGTATCAATTCTTGCATCAAGCCATTGGCCGCTTTCACAAAAATTGGCATAATCATTTAGCTGAAAAATGGTTCTTGCTCTTTCGCCCCTTAATCTTGCTTCGGGTAAATTGGTTTCCTGCATGGCGGTTTGTATCAAGGCATCGCCGCAGTTTTCTAACTCCACTGCAATGTTCCGCATAAATTCTGCCCGCTGTTTTAAAGAAAGTTTTCTGTAAATATGAAATGCCTGCCAGGCCTCATTCATTACACCGTCAATTTCTTCTGTTGTAAAATCGTTGAACATATTTTTTATCAGTTATTATTTTTTTGTTACCGGCATCAGGTTTCCATAGCATCAGAGTTGTTCCGATCTTATCGGCATCCCGATATTACATTTGAATCGGGACTTGTACAATTTGTTCCTTATTCATCTTTTTTCTACCGCAGAGAGCATGAGATAAGAAAGTTTTCGCAGAGACAAAATTAAACGCTGCGTATCTTCAATTTTCTCCTGCTCTTTGCGGTTATCATTGAACTCTAAAGACTAACCTTTAAAGCACTGGCCTGTTCGCAATTCCTTCATCAATTATTTTTAAAATATTTTTTCTTTCTTCTCCTTCCAAAATTAACCGTGGTGCTCTCACATATTCAGAACCAATACCCGACTGTGTTTCAGCCAGCTTGATGTACTGCACTAGTTTTGGATGAATATCAAGCTCAAGCAATGGCATAAACCACCGGTATATTTTTAAAGCTTCATTTAATTTACCTGCTTTCACTAAATTAAATATTGCTACCGTTTCTTTTGGAAATGCACAAACCAACCCGGCTACCCAACCTACTGCACCCAGGCAAAGTTCTTCAAAAGCCAGGGTATCTACACCACATAAAATATTTATCCTGTCGCCAAAGCGGTTAATCATTCTGGTTACATTCGCCGTATCACGGGTACTCTCTTTTACTGCCTGTATATTTTTGCAGTATAATAATTCTTCAAACATATCCAGCGTTACTTCTGTTTTATAATCTATAGGATTGTTATAGATCATGATGGGTAAATCTGTACTTTCTGCAATGGTTTTAAAATAAGTTACTGTTTCCCGGTGATCAGGTTTATACCGCATCGGCGGCAGCAACATCAGTCCTTCTGCACCCCATTTTTTTGCGTTATCAACCTGCTGAATTGCTTCTTTGGTAGATCCCTCTGCAATATTTAAAACAACCGGAATTTTGCCTGTTGTTTTTTCTACCGCAAATTTTACCAGCTTTTCTTTTTCATTTACAGATAATACACTGGCTTCTCCAAGTGTTCCTCCAAGTATAATGCCATTCACACCAGCATGTAACTGGGCATCCAGATTTTTTTCAAATAAAATAAAATCCAGCTCATCATCTTTTGTAAACTTGGTAGTAAGTGCAGGAAAAATTCCTTTCCATGTAATACTCATTTTAAATATTTTATTGTACAGCATTAAATAATAAAACCGCCAGCAAACCTCCTGCGATTGGGCCAACAACCGGCACCCAGCTATAGCTCCAGTTACTGTCTCTTTTTCCTTTCATGGGTAAGATGGCGTGCATAATTCTTGGGGCAAGATCACGGGCAGGGTTAATCGCATATCCGGTACTGCCACCCAATGAAAGCCCGATGCCTAACACTAATAAAGCTACGGGTAAGGCATCTAATGCGCCCAGTGTATCGTGTGGTTTTGAAATAAATAAAACACCCAATACCAAAACAAAGGTTCCGATTATTTCGCTCAGCAGATTATAAAATATACTTTTAATTGCCGGGGCATTGCAGAAAGTAGCCAGTTTCGCATCTGCATCTCCGGTAGCATCATAATGCTGCCGGTAATTCGCCCACACCAGCGTAGCGCCTATCATTGCCCCCAGCATCTGACCGGCAATATAAACCGGAACATTGCTCCAGTCGCCGCTTTTAAAAGCAAGGCTGATCGTAATAGCAGGATTTAAATGAGCACCACTCCCCGCCGCCGATATATACACGCCAACAAAAACAGCAATGGCCCAGCCAAAAGTGATAACGATCCATCCGCCATTGTTTCCAAAAGTTTTACTAAGTACAACATTGGCCACAACGCCGTTGCCTAATAAAATTAAAATGCAGGTGCCTGTTAATTCTGATACAAAAGGACTCATAAAAATTGTTTTGGTTAATGTATTTAAAATAAATCCTTACTATAAAACTAAACTTCGGTTCCCCCTCCTTTGTTTTTCTCCCTCACGGGGTTAGGCGGGGTTTGGGTTAAGCTAATAAATATCCTTTTGCTAATGTAGTAAATGAATTTAACTGTTGGGCAATCCATTCATCATTCCGGTCCATTTCTTTGGCCATTAGTTTTGCTACTTCGGGTGCTGCTTCAATGGCGGCTTGTGCATCTAAAAATAACATCCTTGTTCTTCTTGCCAGCACATCTTCCACCGTCATGGCCATTTCGTTTCTTACCGCCCAAATTACAGAAGCTTTTATGTATGATAAAGATTGATGCAATAATTCTTTCCCGCTTTCATCTGCTTCGCAGAGTTTTTTTATTTCTGCAGCATCAGCACCATAAAAATTTAATGCGTTGCCGATATCAATATTATTTGTCCAGCCATGTATTTTTAAAACGGCAGTTACGCAACTTTTATTTTTTAGTTTACCGGCAATGATGGCTTTATCAATCACCTCTTTTGCCATCTTTCTGTAAGTTGTCCATTTACCACCGGTGATGGTAACTAAGCCACTCTTTGCAACAACAATGGTATGGTCTCTTGGTAATAAAGATGTTTTTTTTGCTACAATATTTTTTACCAATGGCCTTAACCCGGCATAAATACTTTTTACATCTTTTTTAGTAATGCCGGTATTTAAATACAGATTGATATGCTTTAGAATGAATTGAATTTCTTCTTCCAGTGCTTTTGGTTCTAAAGAAATTTCTTTAACAGGTGTATCAGTAGTTCCAACCACAACTTTTCCATGCCAGGGTACAGCAAATAACACTCTTCCATCTGCTGTTTTTGGAATCATCAGTGCGTAATTACCCGGAAAGAATTTTTTATCAAGCACAATATGAATTCCCTGCGATGGTGACACCAGGTTTGGCTCTGCGGCATTATCCATCTTTAGAATATCATCGGTAAAAACACCCGTTGCATTTATTACCACAGCAGCTTTTGCGCTGTATTGTTTTTTGTTGAGGGTATCATTAAAAATAATCCCGGTTATTTTTTCATTTTCTTTTATGAGGCTTATCACTTTGCAATAATTTAAAACAGCAGCGCCATTTTCTGCGGCCGTTTGCGCCAGGTTAATGGCCAGCCTTGCATCATCAAATTGCCCATCTTTATAAATAATGCCAGCTTTTAAATTATTGGCTTCAATTGCAGGTAAAAGCTGCAGGGCTGTTTGCCGGGAAATTATTTTTGTGTTACCCAAGCTTAATTTCCCCGCCATGATATCATAAATTTTTAAGCCAATCCCATAATACATTTTCTCCCACCATTTATATGCAGGAATAATAAAGGAAAGATCAGCGCAGATGTGCGGAGCATTTTTTAATAATAATCCCCGTTCTCTCAAAGCATCCAGCACTAATTTTAAATTCCCCTGCGCTAAATATCTTACGCCGCCATGTACCAATTTTGTAGAGCGGCTTGAAGTTCCTTTTGCAAAATCTTCCTGTTCTGCCAGCAATGTTTTGTAACCTCTTGTTGCCGCATCTACCGCAGCGCCCAGCCCTGTTGCACCACCACCAATAATGATAATATCCCAATGGGAAATATCATTTAATTGCTGCAGCATTTCATTTCTTTTCATACAAAAATTGTAATAAAATCTTTCTCATACGAATGTCTGATTCGCTTCCCCCTCGCTTTCAGGAGATGGGGTTGAGGGTGAGGGAGCCCATGCAACCGTTGCGTCCACCGCCCTTTTCCAGCCATTGGTTAATGCCGTTCTTGATGTATCATCCATGTGGGGTTCAAACAGTTTATTCAATTGCCACTGCTGCTGAATGTCGGCTGTATCTTTCCAGTAACCCACGGCCAGGCCGGCTAAATAAGCTGCACCCAATGCCGTGGTTTCGGTAACGGTTGGACGCAGTACTTTTGTATTTAAAATATCTGCCTGAAACTGCATCAATAAATCATTGGCCGTTGCACCACCGTCAACTCTTAATTCTTTTATAGAAATACCGGAATCTGCTTCCATTGCTTTCAGCACATCCATTGTTTGATAAGCAATGCTTTCCAAAGCTGCTCTTGCTATATGGCCGGCAGTTGTTCCTCTTGTCAAACCAAACATAGTCCCTCTTGCATCCTGGTTCCAGTGCGGAGCGCCAAGCCCGGTAAATGCCGGCACTACATACACACCATCATTATTTTTTACCGTTGCAGCAAGCTGTTCTACTTCTGCAGAAGTTCTTATAATTCCCAATCCGTCTCTTAACCATTGCACTACAGCACCTGCAATAAACACACTTCCTTCCAGCGCATAATGGGTAATGCCATTCAGTTTCCAGGCCACGGTTGTCAATAAATTATTGTTAGAAAAAACAGGTTGCTCCCCTGTATTCATCAGCATAAAACAACCGGTGCCATAAGTGTTTTTTACCATACCGGGTTGGGTACACATCTGCCCAAACAATGCAGCCTGCTGGTCGCCGGCCATACCAGCAATGGGGATATTTTTTGCAGTAAGAATATTTTGAGTAGTGCCATACACTTCGCTGCTGCTGCGTATCTGCGGCAACATGCTTCCGGGAATAGTTAATATTTTTTCCAGTTCGCCATCCCATTGCAGGGTATGGATATTGCAGAGCATGGTACGGCTGGCATTGCTTACATCTGTTGCATGTATCTGGCCTTTAGTAAGGTTCCAAAGCAGCCAGGTATCAATGGTGCCAAAAGCCAGTTCGCCGTTGTTCGCTTTTTCTCTTGCGCCGGGTACATGGTCTAATATCCATTTTAGTTTTGTGCCGGAAAAATAAGCATCTACTATCAAGCCTGTTTTTTGCTGAATCATTTTATCAAGCCCCTGTGATTTTAATTCATCACAAAAGGAGGCCGTTCTCCTGTCTTGCCATACGATAGCATTATAAATGGGTTTGCCCGAGCTGCGTTCCCACACCACCGTTGTTTCCCGCTGATTGGTGATGCCGATAGCCGCAATATTTTCAGCCGATAAGCCAGCCTTGGTTATAGCTTCGGCGGCTACGCCCAATTGGGTGCTCCATATTTCATTGGCATCATGCTCTACCCATCCCGGCTGCGGAAAATATTGGGTAAATTCTTTTTGTGCCACCGAAATGATAGAACCTTTTTTATCAAACACAATGGCCCTGCTGCTGGTTGTGCCCTGGTCCAGGGCTAAAATGTATTGGTTCATATTTTCCTATTTTATTTTAAACAACCTTTTGGAAAAAAGGATTAAGAAGAAAGATATAAATATTAAATGACTTTGCCCCATTGCTGTTCCGTTTAGATAATAGTCGGCCTGGTCCCTGTCAGCAGCATATAAAACCAACAAATAATATTTATAAATCAGTGATGAAAAATTAGAGGCAGCCCGGATTTTTTAAAATTATATTACGGGCAGTTGTATTTCATGGGATCATTATTATCCCGATAGCAATCGGAACTCACTTGTGGGGCATAGCACTGGGGAATTTCTACTAAACGTTGATTTTAGAATTACAGATACAAATTAATGGGAAGCTAATAATAGAAATATTTCAATATAGGGTCTTAGTTTTTCTAAGACAATAAAGTAATTATACTATCATATATTTGAATGGTTTTAATTTTATTGATGCAAAAAAAGTATGATTACCAAAGCAAATTTTAAGAATCTTTTATTTTCTTTAGGCTTTTCACAAAAGGAAAAAGTTTTTAGCAAAAAGATAAATAATGAAACACTTCGTGTAGATTTCTCTGCTGAAAAATTAATTTATCCCAAAGAAGTAAATATTGAAGGCGATTTTACCACAAACTTTTCCAGCGCTGAGAACTTTGTGGTGTTTGAATGTGTGCAAAGATTATTAGAGTTAGGATATAAGCCTGGACATCTAACCTTAGAGCCCAAATGGAAATTAGGCCATGGTGCAAGTGGAGGAAGAGCAGATGTTGTTATAAAGGATAATGATGAAAATGTATTTGCTATCATAGAATGTAAAACTGCCGGAAAGGAATTTGATGATGCCTGGGAAATGGCGTTGCAGTTTCCTTCACAACTATTTTCTTATGCCCAGCAGGAGGGTTCTACACAATTACTTTGCCTATACACAAGCAACTTTATAAATGAAATTGTTGAAAGGCAATATCATGTGATACCACTTTTCGATAATGAAAGTTTGCTGGAAATCAATGACGATCCAGATGTCTTAACTTATGAAAAAGCAAAACGTTTTGACGAAAAATTTGATGTTTGGAAAAATACATACCTAAGCAAAGCCTTCTCGTTAGGATTTTTTGAAGACGGTATACAGCCCTTTCATTTTGGCAAAAAGAATTATAGTATCAATGATCTCAAAGAAATTTCACATGCTGATATACAAAAAAAATACCATCAGTTTGCAACTTTACTAAGAAAATATAATGTAAGCGGAAGAGAAAATGCCTTTGATAAATTGGTGAATCTTTTTCTTTGTAAAGTAGTGGACGAGCAGGAGAATCCTGATAATCTTGGATTTTACTGGAAGGGTCGTGCATACGACAACGATTTTGAACTACAGGACCGTTTACAACGTTTATACCAGCAGGGCATGAAACAATTGCATGCTCCTTTTATAATAAAAACTATACCCCATTTGAACTATTCACATTGTGTGTTATATTTGTTTGAGAACAGGAGGATATTTTTTCACAAACTCTCGTTGGGGGCAAGAAAATCATACTTAATTTAAACATTAAGCAGAAACCAAAAATATGAAAAAATTAATAAAAGTATTTCCAATAACTTTTATTGCGTTATTAATTCTAAGTTGTTTATTTCAAGAATCGTGCGGAGGTAATAATACTGATACCACAAATTCAGAACAACTTCAAATCCCCGATGCTGTAAAATATGAAACAATTGATGAATGGAATATTACCAATGCTGGTAAAGGAAAAATAATCCTTGTAGATGTTCGGTTGACAAATATACTTGACCTTAAAAAATTAGGAGAACGTTTAAATTACGAAGCAAAAGATGATAGGAATTCTTATGTCGTAGTTTTTAATAATAAGAAAGCAGCTCAAATGTTTCATTCTGCTGCTGATTTAAATGATCAAGATGGCACCTTTTACGATAAACATTTTCTTGCGGTTTATAATAAAAATATTAATACTAACTTCAATGAGATTCAAATACATGAGAATGGACTTAATGGTAAATTTACAGAGGTGAAATACTAAGAGCCGAACCGAATAGAGAAAGTAAAATAAAAAAATATATGGACGAAGTGATTGAAAACGAGTTAAAACAAATTGATGAGATATTAAATTACTTTAGAACAATTTTTGAACAAGGCGGTCTAACATTTGATAATTTAGTAACCCAGTTTGATTATGATCACAAGAGGAACTTTGGACACTCTTTGATCGCTATTCTTGAAAAACTGGAAAGAGATAAATTGATTTTTAAGGTCCCCAATAATTCATATTATATCACATTGGAAGGGAAAATATTTAACGGCTATGTTCAGCACCAAAAAGATGAAATCGCTTTTAAAAGGACTAAAGAGGGTTATGATCTACGAATGAAAAGGTATGCCCGTTCCTTAAGTATTGGCACTTGGTTTCTTGTTAGTTCAACTTTGTTTCTTGCTCTTGTAGAGTTATTAAAAAAATGATACCGCTAATCATCTTTCTTCCACTCCGAATTTTCTCTGCCTTGGAACCACGGCAAGTGAAGATACAAAACATGCCAAAGATGAGGACACGAACCACGGTGAATGCATGTTAATATCAAACGGAAGAATTTTGTTTTAAAATGAGATATCAGGTTTATGTTGTAGAGTTATCAAAAAAAGTGTTTACAAAAAATGCAAAATTCCGGGCTGCTAATCCACAATTTAATGGAGTGCTTCAGTGTTTGTATGTGGGCATGACGAGTAAGACACCTGCGGAACGGTTCAGGCAACATAAAACCGGTTATGTAAATAAAAAAGGGCATAAGCTGTCTGCCAATATAGTTCAGCAATACGGAACCTATTTACGTCCGAGCCTGTACGACCATATAAATCTACAAGCGATGACCAGGCAGGAAACTTTGATAATGGAAGAAAAACTTGCACTCGATTTAAGAAGAAAAGGATATGCAGTTTGGTTTAACTAACCCTACAACCTCTGTATTGTTTCGTGTTCCCTCCTCAGCCTTTGTTGGTGTCCTTTAGGTGTTTAACAGAAATTAATTTCAGAAATTGAAGTACTTGAGACGCAAATAACCACAACTCAACATGCAATTAATTAGGGATAAAAAGCAAGCTGTACTTAAGAAATGGGTGGAATGAGTAATTTTACAAAACAATATGAACAAATCATTTTAATTTTGAACTGTGCGAACTTATCCAGATATAAATACTTCCTTGTTAGCAGAGGCTGCAGCCTCCGCCGGTGAATTCGTTTGGAATAAATTTCCTAATCTTAGTCAATGGGTTGAAGGAGAAAAACAACCTACTGTAAATCAGTTAGCTGATTTTGCAAAAGCGGTACATATTCCTTTTGGATTTTTCTTTTTACAGAGTTTACCGTCTGTTGAATCTAAAATCCCTTTATTTAGAAGCGGCTCTAAACAGCCAGTTTTTAATTATAGTCCTGAATTAAGAAATACAATTAATACAATCGAAAACCGGCAGGATTGGCTCACTGATTTTCTAAAAACAGAGCAATATGAGGTTTTACCATTCGTAGGCTCCGTAACTGTAAAAAATAGTGTTTTAGATATTGCTGATAGAATAAGAAAGCAATTGAATTTACAAAAAAACTGGCCACAGTTTGTGCAAGACAAGGCAATGGCTTTAAACTATCTAATACAAAAGATAGAAAGTGCAGGTATTTATGTAGCAATAAATGGTGTTGTAGGAAATGGTCAGGCAAACTTAAATCCTTTGGAATTTAAAGGCTTTGTTATTACAAATAATTATGCTCCGTATATTTTTATAAACGGAAAAGATTTTCCTGCTGCGAAGTTATTTACTATCATGCATGAGTTGGGGCATATATGGCTTGGTAAATCCGCAGCGTTTGATTTAGAAAAATTCTTACCGGCAGACGATATTATTGAAAAAAAATGTGATGCGGTGGCAGCAGAATTATTAGTTGCGGAAGCTAACCTAATACGTGAATGGGAACTGGTTAAAAATCAGGCAAACCATCTACAACAATTAGAACGACACTTTAAAGTAAGCCCAATCGTAATAGCAAGAAGGTTATTAGATATTGGAAAATATACTAAAGAGCAGTTTTTTAGTTTTTACCAGAACTATATTAAAGATTGGGAAATAAAAAAAGCAAATAATGAAAGCGGAGGGGGTAACTTTTATAATAATCAAAACTATCGTGTTGGCAAAGCATTTTTTAATACAGTTAATGAAGCCGCAAAATCCGGCAAATTGTTATATAGTGATGCTTATAAATTGACAGACTTATATGGCAAAACTTTTCATAACTATGAAAATACTTTATTGTAGTTATGGTATTACTTCCTAAGTACATAATTGACACAAGCTCCCTTATTCAAGCTTACAGAGTGTATTATTCATTTGACATTGCTCCAAGTTTTTGGGCATTCATGAAAGTGCAGTTTGATAATGGCTTGATAACAACTATAGATAAAGTTTATGAAGAAATTATGTGGGGTAATGATGACTTATCAAATTGGCTAAAGACAGATATTAGGAAAAGCATTTTAATTGATACTAAAATAGAAACGGGAATATTATTACAATATGGGTATTTAATGAATTGGGCATCTAATCATTCAGTTTACAATGCTAATGCAAAAGCAGATTTTGCAGATTTTGAAAATGCGGATCCATGGGTTGTGGCAAGTGCGATAAATAAAAGTCTAACTGTTGTTTCACAGGAAGTTTCTGCACCTATGGCACAAAGAATAATTAAATTGCCAGATATTTGTACACATTTTAGTGTGAGGCATATAGATACATTTACTTTCTTACGAGAAGTTAATTTTAAAATGTGATCTCTCTGGCGCCGATTTCTATGCCCAAAACAAAACTATTTACACTGCTTTCTAAGTAGCCTTGCTGTTTGTTCACAAACACTTATCCTTCCAAGAACTTCTATACTTTATCCGTTATCATTAAAATATTTATGTAACCATTTTTTTCCGGCAGTAGATTTCAAATATTTTTCTCTTACCCTGGCAGTTTGCCAGTCATGCTGTTCTTCAGTATAAATTATTTTCCAGGGCAAATGACCTTTGGTATAATGATTCTTACCTGAGTTATGCTCTTCAACCTTTTAACAGCATCTAAAGCCATACCAACATAAGTAGCATTGTCTTTAAGACTTAATAAAACATACACAGTAATCATAATGCAAAATAAAAAAAGCCTCTCATTGCTGAAAGGCTTTTTTGTACCACGTACGGGACTCGAACCCGTGATTCCTCCGTGAAAGGGAGGCGTCTTAACCTCTTGACCAACGCGGCATTTCCCGTTAAAGGACGGCAAAGATAACGGGATGCACTTTTGTATCCAAAATTTTTTGAAGAAATAACGGCCGAAGGATACTGGTATAAAATATTTAGGCAGTATTATGTTTGTATCCTGTAATTTTGCCACTCAAAAATTAAATAACACTTCTAAATATTTAGTTATGGGTACAGTAAAAGTTGCAATTAATGGATTTGGCCGTATTGGCCGCTTGGTTTTTCGTCAGATATACAATATGGAAGGAATAGATGTTGTAGCTATCAATGATCTTACCAGCCCCGAAGTATTGGCACATCTTTTAAAATATGACAGCGCCCAGGGCCGCTTTGATCAGAAAGTAACTCATACCGAAAATGCTATTGTGGTTAATGGACATGAAGTAAAAATATATGCACAAAAAGATCCGGCACAAATTCCATGGGGCCAGCATGATGTAGATGTGGTAATAGAAAGCACCGGTTTCTTTGCAGATAAATCTAAAGCAGAAGCACATCTTAAAGCAGGCGCAAAAAGCGTAGTCATTTCTGCACCTGCCACCGGCGAACTTAAGACCGTAGTATTTAATGTAAACCACACCATTTTAGATGGCAGCGAAACTATCATCAGTTGTGCAAGCTGTACTACCAATTGCCTGGCGCCAATGGCAAAAGTTATGAACGATAATTTCGGTATCATCACCGGTATGATGAGCACTATTCATGCCTATACAAATGATCAGAATACTTTGGATGCACCACATCCAAAAGGTGATTTAAGAAGAGCAAGAGCCGCTGCTGCCAACATTGTACCCAATAGTACAGGAGCTGCAAAAGCAATCGGGCTGGTATTGCCGGAACTTAAAGGAAAATTAGATGGCGGTGCTCAGCGTGTGCCTGTTATCACGGGTTCTGTAACAGAACTGTACAGTATTTTAGAAAAAAAGGTAACGGTACAAGAAGTAAATGCCGCTATGAAAGCCGCAGCCAATGAGAGTTTTGGCTACAATGAAGATGAAATTGTAAGCAGCGATGTTATTGGTATTACCTATGGTTCTTTGTTTGATGCTACCCAAACTAAAGTGCAGGCAGTGGGTGACAGCCAATTGGTAAAAACCGTAAGCTGGTACGATAATGAAATGAGTTATGTGAGCCAGTTGGTGCGTACGGTTCATTTTTTTGC
>JANLQE010000202.1:0-46759 GCA_031367625.1 Bacteroidota bacterium | reverse complement strand
GCAAGGGTAAAAAAAGTATTAAAAATCCAGCTATTTTAGAGCTGGAACTTAAAGAAGATTTTAAACCATTTTTGAAAGTTAAATAGTTAATTCCAGATAGTTCAAGAATATTGTTGTATAATATTTTTATCTACAACTCATAATAATCATCAGCGCTGCTCCCGATGTATTAGCCACTCCTGTTGAATATCTTACAGGCATATCCGCCCAGCGGGGCGACTTGCTCCGCAAAGAGTTAAATATTTTTACTTTCAAAGATTTACTGGAGCATTTTCCTTTCAGGCATATTGATAAAACCAATATAGACAAAATCGGAAAGCTGTCTCCGCAAACCGAGTATGCTTATGTAGCAGGCACTTTGCTTAGCCTGGAAATTATTGGCGAAAACCGGGGCAGAAGATTGACAGGCAAATTAAAAGATGATACCGGCGTAATAGAGCTGGTATGGTTCCAGGGAATTAGCTGGGTGCAAAAAATATTGCATACCGGTCAGCAGTACCTGCTTTTTGGCAAGCTTGGTTTCTTTATGGGTACGCCGCAAATTGCACACCCCGATGTAGAAAATTTTACGCCACATAATTCTTCAGGAAAAAATTTTCTGGAGCCCATTTATCCCACAACAGAAAAACTAAAAGCCAAAGGGCTTACCGGCAATACACTGGCAAAATTTACTAAGGAATTACTGCAACGCATACACGAAAAAGATTTACCGGAAAATTTGCCCGGAGATATTGTTCAAAAATTTAAGCTGCTCTCCCGGTTTAAAGCTTACAATCAAATTCATTTCCCCAGCTCAGAAAAACATTATCAGCATGCCTTGCGCCGGCTTAAGTTTGAAGAATTTTTTTTTGCACAGATAAGGATGCAGTTGATAAAATTGCAGCGGCACCGGTTTAGTAAAGGGCTGCTGTTTGATAAAGTAGGTACCCTGTTTAATGATTTTTATAAAAACTGTTTACCCTTTCAATTAACTAATGCACAAAAACGTGTACTTAAAGAAATAAGAAAAGATGCAGGCAGCGGAAGGCAGATGAACAGGCTGTTGCAGGGAGATGTAGGCAGCGGCAAAACCATGGTGGCCTTGCTGAGTATGCTTATAGCCGCAGACAACGGTTACCAATCTGTGCTGATGGCGCCCACGGAAATTCTTGCACAGCAGCATTACAGCAGCATTACAGCATATTTAAAAGACCTCCCTGTCACTATAAAAATGTTAACCGGATCTACCCGTACAAAGCAACGCAAAGAAATTCTGCAGGGCTGTGCCGATGGAAGTATTCATATTTTACTGGGTACCCATGCCGTAATAGAAGATAAAGTTGTATTTAATAATCTTGGTTTTGCCGTAGTAGATGAGCAACACAAATTTGGTGTAGCACAACGGGCACAACTCTGGAAAAAAAATACCATTCCGCCGCATATATTGGTAATGACGGCCACGCCCATCCCACGTACACTGGCACTTACTGCTTATGGCGATCTTGATTACAGCGTGATGGATGAATTGCCGCCAGGCCGCAAACCCATTTCTACCATACACCGGAATGAAACGGCAAGGCCGCAGGTTATGGATTTTATTAAAGAACAGGTTGCACTAATCAAGCAAGCCTATATTATTTATCCTTTGATAGAAGAAAGCAGTACGCTGGATTATGAGAACCTGATGAAAGGATATGAAGAAGTGAAATCATTTTTTCCGGAGCCAAAATACTGGATAAGCATGGTACATGGCAAACAGCCACCGGCGCAGAAAGAAACCAATATGCAGCGGTTTGTAAAAGGCGATACAAACATTATGGTGAGTACAACCGTTATAGAAGTAGGGGTAAATGTACCTAATGCCTCCGTGATGGTGATAGAGAGTGCAGAAAAATTTGGCTTATCTCAACTGCACCAGTTAAGAGGGCGGGTAGGCAGGGGTGCCGATAAAAGCTATTGTATTTTACTTACAGGAAATAAAATTTCTAATGATGCAAGAGAAAGGCTGAAAATAATGGTAGCCACCAATGATGGTTTTGCTATTGCAGAAAAAGACCTGGAGATACGTGGGCCTGGAGAAATAGAAGGCACCCGGCAAAGCGGCGCATTAAACTTTAAGCTGGCAAGCATAGTCAATGATAAAGCTATGCTGCAGGCAGCAAGTGATGCAGTAGAGCAATTATTATTGGCAGATCCTGACATTATTATGACCCAAAATATGCCAGTAAAAAATTATCTTCAACAGCAAAAAACTAAAACAAAGTGGAGTAAAATTGCGTAAGTATATTTTGCAATACGTTAAAAGCTGGATAAAAATCTATAACAGGCAACTAAAGCCATTGCCATTTACGTTTATTATATTAATTTGTAAACAAAAATTAATTGAGCATTTTTAATAAAATACTTTCCTGCGTTTTTACTTCAGTGCTGCTGTTTACTGCATCACATAACGCTAACGCTCAAATGCAGTTTATAGAAAATAAAGGACAATGGCATTCAAACGTACAATACCGGGGAGATTTTAGTACAGGTTCATTTTTTCTGGAAAAGAATGGCTTTACGGTGTTGCTTCACAATCCTGATGACCTGGCAAAAGTAGGTGAATTCGCACATGGCCACAGCAACCATCCCAGTTCAGATGATGAGAAGGAAGCGAAAGATAATTATAAACAGACAAAGAGTAATCCTAAAAAAGAAAAAAACAATTCCTCATTTACCCTGCATTCATACGCTTATAAAGTAAATTTTTTAGGGGCTTCTAAAAATATTCTCCAATTACCAGATAAGCCACTGGTAACTTATAATAATTACTTTATTGGCAACGATAAAAATAAATGGGCCGGTAATTGTAAAATTTTTCAGGCAGTAACTTATTCAAATGTTTATCCCAATATTGATGTACGATATTACAGTGATGCAGCAGGCAGGCTTAAGTATGATTTTATAGTAAAGCCGGGCGGCAATGTTGGGGCCATAGCCATGCGGTACGATGGCGTTTCATCCATCACTACAAAAGAAAGGGAATTGATTATATCTACACCCGTGGCACAGGCAAAAGAATTATACCCCTATAGTTTTCAAACCGGCGGCAAGGGTGGCCGGCAGGAAGTAGCCTGTAAGTATTTAGTAAAAGATAATGTGGTAACTTTTAATGTAAAAGATTATGATACCAGGCAAACCTTAATAATAGATCCTTCTATTATTTTTTCATCTTTTACAGGCAGTACAGCCGATAACTGGGGTTATACAGCTACACCGGGGCCCGATGGCAGTTTTTTTGCGGGCGGTATTGTGTTTGCTTCCGGGTATCCTGTTTCGCCGGGTGCTTATGACCAAACTTTTAATGGAGGTGATGCAAGTGGTTTCCCTCCGGGATACGATATAGGCATTTTTAAATTTTCTCCCAATGGCAGTATAAAATTATACGCTACTTATCTTGGTGGCAGTGGCAATGAGCAGCCGCATAGTATGATTACCGATGCACAGGGAAATTTAATTGTAGCAGGCAGAACAAACTCATCAGATTACCCATTGAAACCTATAGGTAATAAAATTGGCCCCACTGGTAACTATGATATTATTCTTACAAAATTTAACGCTGCAGGAACAAATATTATTGGCTCAGTAAAAATTGGCGGCAGTGGCGATGATGGTGTAAACATCCGCCCCAAATACACCGGCGCCGGAGCAGAAAGCCTTCGCCGGAATTATGGTGATGATGCCAGAAGTGAAGTTATTTTAGATGGGGGCAATAATATAATTGTAGTATCCTGTACCCGGCCGGTTGTAAATAAAGATGCAGATTTTCCGGTAATAAATTCAAGTATTCAGCCCCTTTATGGAGGCGGCAATCAGGATGGTGTTATTATAAAGTTTAATCCTGATTTATCTTCGCTTTTATTTAGTACTTATTTTGGTGGTACCGCAGATGATGCCTGTTTTGTAGCCAGCATAAACCCTGTTACCGGCAATTTATATGTGGGTGGTGCCACTGCAAGTCCAGATTTACCTGGTAATAAAATTGGTGTAATTAACCCTTTGTTTGAAGGTGGCGTTGCAGATGGTTTTGTAACAGAGTTAAGGCCGGATGGCTCTGCCATTCTTAAAACAACTTACCTCAGTGCCAATCCAATTAATGGTGTACCCAGTATTGATATGGTTTATGGGTTAAAATTTGACAGATCAGGTTTTCCTTATGTAATGGGAACCACTACCGGAAGCTGGCCTGTTACGGCTAATGTAAAGCATAAGGATGATGGTTCCAAGCAGTTTATCAGTAAGCTTCAGCCTGATCTTTCTGCCTACGTTTATTCTACTGTGTTTGGTACTAACTCCCCTTCGCCCAATATTTCCCCCATAGCATTTTTAGTAGATCGTTGCGAAAATGTTTATGTCTCAGGATGGGGTGGCGGTATTAATGTTGGTGAAGGATATAGTACAGGCAATACGTTTGGTTTACCAGAGGTTAATCCATTAGCCGGCATCCCTGCAGCAGATGGCGCAGATTTTTATTTTTATGTACTTGAAAAAAATGCTAACAGCCAGTTCTTTGGTTCTCATTTTGGGCAGAATGGCGGCCTTGGAGACCATGTAGATGGCGGTACCAGCCGCTTTGATGCTAACGGAGTAATTTACCAGGCTATATGTGCCAATTGCTCGGGCAACAATCAAAACCCTCCATCCAGAAATATTCCTTACCCTACCACTCCGGGAGTAGTAGCCCGCTTTAACGGAAGCGTTGCCTGCAACGAATTGGCACTTAAAATAGAAATGAATTTTGCAGGCGTAGGATCTAAAGTACAGGCTTCTATTAATGCAGTGGTAAATGATACCAGTGGTTGTGTGCCGCTTAAAGTAGTTTTTAAAGACATTCTGCAAAAAGGGAAAAAATATTACTGGGATTTTGGGAATGGCAAAAAAGACACTACCACTGCTAACATAGATTCAACTATATATGTTTTAACAGGCAGGTTCAGAGTAATGTTGATAACAGAAGATAGCACAACCTGCAATATCAGGGATACTTCTTATGTAACTATTAAAGCAGGTGACAACATTGCCAACCTGGCTTTTGTCGCTATAAAAGATACACCCTGTACAAGCCTCAGGTATATTTTTACCAATCTCTCTACCCCTACAAGAGGAGGCTTTGGCCCTAAAAGTTTTGTTTGGGATTATGGCGATGGCTCTGCACCCGATACTGCCGGCCTAACACCAACCAGGAAACATACTTATGCTAATCCGGGAACTTATAGAGTAGTGTTACATTTAATGGATACTTCATTTTGTAATTCGCCCGATTCTTTAGTAAAAACAATCCGAATAAATCCGTTGGTTAAAGCCATCTTTATTACCAACCCGGTCGGCTGTGCACCTTATGATGCAGTATTTCAAAATACCTCTTTGGGAGGTACAGATTTTAAATGGGAATTTGGCGATGGCACTTTCTCTACAGATGAAAACCCTACCCATCTTTATCCTAACCCAGGTAAGTATAAAGTAAGGCTGATAGCTATTGATTCAAGTACCTGTAATAAAATAGATACTTCAGCTTATTTTACTATAACTGTGTTTGCAAAACCTACTGCTTTGTTTAGCTGGGCGCCTAATCCGCCACAGGCAAATGTGCCAGTAAGATTTACAAACCTTTCATCGGGAGCTATACGTTATTTATGGAATTTTGGCGATGGTGACAGTTCTACAGAGGTAAATCCCACACATGAGTACAATGAAACCGCCACTTTTACAGCAGAATTAATTGCATTTAATGTGGCAGGCTGTACGGATACTTTTTCAATGCCTGTAGATGTACTCATAAACGCATTGCTTGATGTACCTAATGCATTCACACCTGCACAGGGCGGTATAAACAGCATCATATTTGTAAGAGGATTTGGTATAAAAAGAATGAGTTGGAAAATTTACAACAGATGGGGGCAGTTGGTGTTTGAGTCCACAAATAAAAGAAGCGGCTGGAATGGAATGTTCAAAGGGAAACTTCAGCCCACAGATGTTTATACTTATACTTTGGATACAGAATTAACTGATGGCAAAAAGATAAGAAAGACCGGGGATATTACTTTGTTAAGATAAAAAAGAAGCGAACCTATTAATGATAAAATATAAAAAAATATTATTATTCACCTTGTTGATAATTGCTTTTGTAAATCCAAAAGCGCAGGATCTTCATTTTTCTCAATTTTTTAATTCTCCGCTTACCACCAATCCGGCAAACACTGGCTTTATACCCGATGCAGATTACAGGTTGGGCGTTAGTTACCGCAATCAATGGAGTAGTATCATGGCCATACCTTATAAAACCATGAGCGCCTTTGGCGATGCACAATTATTCAGGGATAAATTAGAAAACGGTTGGCTGGGTGTAGGAGGCGTAATATTAAGTGATGTAGCAGGCAGTGGCAGTTTACGATCTACCAAAGTATATGCGTCAGTAGCTTACCATCAAATGCTGGGCAACAGCAGTTTGTTAAGCGGCGGTTTTAATGTTGGCTGGGCCAACAAAAGAATAGATCTTACCAATCTTAAATTTCCCAGCCAGTTTGATGGTAAGTTTTTTGATGGCGGCATAGTGGATGGAAACTATCCCTCTTTTGCCAATACAAGCGTAAGTTATTTTGATATGCAGGTAGGGATGAACTATGCTTATTTTCCCCAGGAAAATGTTTATATCAATGCAGGCTATTCTATACACCATGTAAATAAACCAAGAGAAACTTTTTTTAATAATCAAACCAATGACGGGCTTATCCCTATGCGGCATATTGGTTTTGTAAATGCTATTTTAAAAGTAGATCCTAAGGTTATCATCAACCCAAATATATATTTTACCACCCAGGCAAAAGCTACCGAACTCGTGGGCGGAATGATTGCTAATTACAATCTTACAGAGTCTGGAGAAAAGCAATTGATAGCAGGTTTGTATTACCGCTATAAAGACGCCGTAATACCCATGGCAGGCTTTGTAGTAAATACTTTAAAATTTACATTCAGTTATGATGCCACTACTTCTTCGCTTAAAAATTATAATCACTACAGGGGTGCCAGCGAATTTTCACTAATAAAAAACGGCTTTTATCCTGCGAATGTTAACAGGCAGTCTTTATGTCCAAAATTTTAGCTTCACATTACTCATCAACTCATTTTTTTTTCCGATTTTTGCACAAAAAAATTATATGCCTGTTACTGTAGAAAAGAAAAATAATTTTTTAGAACATCTCTCCTTATTTAAAAATATTATTGGCGATGCGTTTGTTTTTACAGATGAAGAAATCCTGAATAACTATGCCCACGATGAAACAGAAAACCTGCATTTTTTACCAGATATTGTAATAAAGCCCCGTACTGCCGAAGAGCTGAGTGATGTTATGAAAATCTGTAACAAGCACAAAATACCTGTTACTCCAAGAGGCGCAGGTACAGGCCTTAGCGGTGGTGCATTGCCACATTTTGGTGGTGTGCTCATTTCTTTTGAGCGTATGAATACAATTGTAGAAATAGATGAAAGAAACTTACAGGTTACCACCGAACCGGGTGTAATTACAGAAGTGTTGCAAAATGCAGTAAAAGAAAAAGGCTTGTTTTATCCTCCTGATCCCAGCAGCAGGGGCAGTTGTTTTATTGGCGGTAATATTGCAGAAAACAGTGGAGGCCCAAAAGCAGTTAAGTATGGTGTGGTAAAAGATTATGTGCTTAACCTGCAGGTAGTATTACCTACCGGAGAAATAATATGGACGGGTGCCAATGTGCTTAAAAATTCTACCGGTTATAATCTTACGCAACTGATGGTAGGCAGCGAAGGCACCCTGGGCCTGGTAACAAAAATTGTGTTGAAATTATTACCGCATCCAAAATATGATCTGCTGATGCTGGTACCCTTTAATGATCTGGAAAAAGCAGGAGCAGCAGTAAGTGCCATTTTTAGAGCAGGTTTTACGCCCAGTGCATTGGAATTAATAGAGATAGATGCGTTAAAAATTGTAAGCAAATTTGTAGATAGTACAGCCGTTCCCGTTAGTGATGATGTGGCGGCACATTTAATAATTGAGGTGGACGGAAATCACATGGAAACATTGATGACCGAAATGGAATCTATAGCCGGTTTACTTACCCGGTATGATTGCGGAGAAGTTTTTTTTGCAGATGATGCACAACAGAAAGCTGAATTATGGAAGCTTCGCCGCCGGGTGGCAGAAGCCGTAAAGCTTGCCGGCTATACCATTGAGGAAGATACCGTGGTGCCAAGGGCAAATCTTCCGGCATTAATACATGGGGTAAAAGAATTAGGTAAACAATACGATTTTCATGCGGTATGTTACGGCCATGCAGGCGATGGCAACCTTCATATCCGTATAAAAAAAGAAGGAAGTATTTACAGCTTAAATAATCCGGAAGTTATACCAGCTTTAAAAGCATTGTTTACATTGGTAAAATCTCTGGGTGGCACTATCAGCGGGGAGCATGGTATTGGCCTTATACAAAAAGAATATATGGATATTGTATTTGAAGAAGCAAACCTGCACCTTATGCGGCAGATAAAAAAAGCTTTTGACCCTAATAATATTCTTAACAGCGGAAAAATTTTTGATTTAGTTTAAAATTGTAACACATGAAAATGAAAAGCATCTATGCCTTACTGATAGGCAGTTTACTCACATCCGTCTGTTACGCACAGGAAGAAGAAAAAGATACAGAAAATAAGAAATTTTTTAAGAAAGAAAATCTTTTTACCGGGGGTACACTGAATGTTTCTTTTTATAGAGGAACAACAGCGCTGGGCATAAGCCCGTTTTTTGGTTATAGTTTAAATAAATATGCAGATGTTGCCGCTTCTATGAGTGTAAATTATATTTCGCAGAGAGATTATAATGTGTATGGCGATAAACTGCGGCAAACGATTTACGGTCCAGGAGCATTTGTACGTATTTTTCCCGTAAAATTTTTATTTGCTCAGGGCCAGTACGAACATAATTTTATAAAATATAAATACATTCCTGCCAGTAACACAGGCCAACCAAATGAAACATTTAATTTAGATGCAAACAGTTTCTTAGTGGGCGGTGGCTTTGCTAATGGCAGAGGCCAGGGAAATTCCTATTATTACATTTCTATTTTATGGGATGTATTAAAAAATAAAAATTCCCCGTATTTAGATAATTTAGGCAGGGCATTGCCACAAATAAGAGCAGGATATAACATTGCCTTATTTCAGGGAAGCCGCAACAATAATTAAAGATATTTTATAAGCTCCTCCGGTTCATTCAGCACCGTCATTTTTGTATCGGGATGATCATACAGAAAATTTTCATCATGCATCATTTTTATATGTGCAATAAGATGAGTATAAAAGCCGCCTGAATTTAAAAAGAATATTTTTTTATTATGTATATTTAACTGGTTCCAGGTAAGCATTTCAAATACTTCATCCATAGTGCCATAACCGCCGGGAAGTATAATGGCTGCGTCACATTTATCGTACAACATCTGCTTACGGGTATGCATGTTTTCTACAACCGTTAATTCTGTAAGGCCATCATGCTGGTGTTCCCACCCGGTAAGTATCTTTGGTATAATGCCCATTACCCTGCCATTTTTCTGTAGTGCTGCATTGGCAACAGCGGCCATCAATCCTTTATTACCGCCGCCATAAATAACAGTAATATTTTGTTGTGCAAGTAAATGCCCCAGGGCTCTGGTGTGTTCTTCAAAAAGCGGATTGTTGCCTGCTTTGCTGCCGCAAAAAACGGCTATTGCCTGTATGCTCATAAAAGTTAAAAATTAATAAAGAGCAAAGACACAAAGTTTTTTTATATTTTCAATCTTATTTTTACGTAAATAAAAATTATGTCCCCATACGTTTTGCTTGCTTTTGTAATCGGTTATTTTATTTTGTTACTTGCTGTAGCCTGGTACACCAGTAAAAATTCTAACAACGAATCTTTTTTTATCGGCAACAAAAATTCCAACTGGATGCTTGTGGCATTTGGTATGATTGGTACTTCACTCTCTGGGGTAACTTTTGTGAGCGTACCTGGTGGTGTAGGCAAAGAATCTTTTGCCTATTTTCAAATTGTAATTGGTTACCTCATTGGCTACATCATAATTGCATACGTGTTGCTGCCGCTATATTACCGGCTAAATCTTACCTCTATTTATACTTACCTGAGTAAAAGACTGGGAGTAGCTTCGTATAAAACGGGCGCTTCATTTTTTATACTTTCCCGTACTCTGGGCGCCACTGCAAGGTTATACCTTGTTGTAAAAATTTTACAGGATGCTATACTCACTGATCTTGGTGTACCCTTTTGGGTCACCACGTTTATTATTCTGATAATGATTTTGCTTTACACGTATGAAGGCGGAGTAAAAACAATAGTGTTTACCGATACGCTGCAGACGACATTTATGCTTACTGGCTTGGTAGTATGTGTTATTTATATTTTACATACTATGAATCTGAATGTTGGTACCGCCATCTCTGCAATGAACGAAAAAGGATATGATAAAATATTTTTTACATCCGCAGACAGTAAATTATTTTTTGTGAAGCAGATACTTGCCGGCGCATTTATTACTATAACTATGACGGGTATGGACCAGGAGATGATGCAAAAAACAATTTCTGTAAAACGATTGAAAGATTCACAAAAAAATATCATCACCCTTTCGCTTATAATGGTGGTTGTTATTTCGCTTTTTTTATTTTTGGGTGGCCTGTTGCATTTATACGGGTTACAGCAGGGAGTGGCATCTACAGGAGATAAATTATTTCCAGACCTGGCACTGCATCACATGCCTCCCCTTGTTTCCATCATTTTTATAATTGCATTAATTTCTGCATTGTTTCCCAGTGCTGATGGAGCTATAACTGCTCTCACTTCTTCTTTTTGCATAGATATTCTGGGTATGCAAAGGAGGGAAGACTGGCCGGAAGAAAAGAAAAAAAGTATCAGGCAACGGGTACATCTTTCTGTTGCTTTTATATTTTTATTATTTGTACTTGTATTTTATAAGGTAAATAACCCGAGTATGATAGGCGTAATTTTAAAAGTGGCAGCTTATACTTACGGGCCATTACTGGGCCTGTTTACGTTCGGTATTATTTCAAAAAGGCAGGTGAATGATAAGTTAGTTCCTGTTGTTTGTATAGCTGCACCCGTTATTTGTTTTTTATTAGATAAATTTCAAAAAGAATTATTCGGCAATTTTCAGATAGGATTAGAGTTACTTATCATAAATGGTTTTATTACTTATACAGGGTTGTTAATAATTTCTAAAAAATCATCTGCACAACAATTAAAAGATGGAATTGATCAATGAAAAAGTAACGATATACGTTGCTGAATATACTACACCGCATGATGAAATTTTACAGCATATAGAAAAAGAGACTATGGCATCCCACCCACATGCACAAATGCTTAGCGGCCATGTGCAGGGCAGTTTTTTATCAATGCTTAGCAATATGATAAAACCCAGGAGAGTACTGGAAATAGGCACTTTTACAGGCTTTAGTGCTTTGTGCCTGGCCAAAGGGTTGGTAAAAGATGGCATACTTCACAGTATTGAAATAAGAGAAGATGATGCAGCTACTGCGGCATCAAATTTTAAGAGTGCAGGTGCACTTGATTATATAAAATTACATGTAGGAAATGCGCTACAGATAATTCCAACAATCAACGAAGAATGGGATCTGGTATTTATTGATGCAGATAAGGTGAGCTATATTGACTATTACGAATTAACTTTACCTCTTTTAAAACAGGGTGGTTATATCATTGCTGATAATGTACTCTTTCACGGCCAGGTTTTAGAAGAAGAAATAACAGGAAAAAATGCAAAAGCCATCCACGCATTTAATGGGCATGTAACTGCTGATAAAAGAACAGAGCAGGTACTGCTAAGCGTTAGGGATGGCATAATGTTAATCAGAAAATTGTAGATAGATGAAAAAAATAGCATTCGCTATTGTATATTTTATTATTGCGGCAACGCTTCATGCGCAAACGCTTACCGTGCAGCAGTATATTGATAAGTATAAGGATATTGCCATTGAAGAAATGAAACGGAGTGGCATACCCGCTTCTATTACGCTTGCGCAGGGCATACTGGAAACAGAAAGCGGTAACAGTGACCTGGTAAAAAAATCAAACAATCATTTTGGAATAAAGTGCAAAAGTACCTGGACGGGCGAAAGCGTAACACATACAGATGATGCACCCAATGAGTGTTTTAGAAAATACAGTTCTGCCTGGGATAGTTATAAAGATCACAGTGATTATCTTAAAAATACCCCGAGGTATGCTTCCCTGTTTCAGTTAGGTAGTACAGATTATAAAGGCTGGGCTTATGGTTTAAAGAGAGCAGGTTATGCAACCAATCCACGCTACCCCGAAATTTTGATCAGGAATATAGAACAATATAACCTGCAGCAATACAACAGTGCGTCAGTAAGCGATGCAACCGCATTTGATGCCGGCAGGTTTACAGATAACAAAAAGCAGGAAAAAATTATTGCCATGGCTCCTGCATCTGATGTAAAAATTAAAAAAACAGAAAGCATTTCATCTGCAAAAAAAATCAAAACTTTTTTAAATAGTTTAAAAGCTGTTTTTGCTGTAAAACAAACTTCTTTGCTGGCAATAGCCACCAATAATGATATTGCTCTTGCAAAATTGCTTGAATATAACGACCTGAAAACTGACGGCTTACTTAAAGCAAACCAATGGGTGTATTTAGAAAAAAAACCGAAACAGGGTAACCGTGATTTTTATATTGCTTTGCAAAATGAATCGTTGTATGCTATTTCGCAAAACAACGGAGTACAGTTGCAATATTTAATGCAGTACAACCAGATGCAGGAAGATGCAATGGTGAAAATCGGAAAAAAAATAAAACTGAGGCCTGTAGTTACTATAGCAGAAAAAACAGTTATAAAAGATATCAAAGAAAAAACAGAGCCGGTACAATCAAAAGAAGGTCTGCAAAGGATTTAAAAAATAAAAGCAAACGATGCAGAAAATAAAATAATGGAATTATCCTTTTCCAAATAGCTGAAACCCCTGCAAGCAATTAATTATCTCTAAATAAAAACTATGTCTGTTATACAGGTAAACGGTAAAAAATTTCAACCCTACTTAACTGCAGCACAAATAGATGAACAGATAAAAAGATTAGGTGCCGAGCTAAACCGGGATTATGCAGGAAAACGGCCTTTATTTATTGCTATTTTAAACGGCTCATTTATGTTTGCCTCCGACCTGTTTAAAGAACTTACCGTAGATGCCGAAATATGTTTTATAAAACTGGCTTCTTACAAAGGCACCCGGAGTACGGGCAATGTAATTACTTCCATCGGGTTAGACGAACCGCTTAACGAGCGCCATGTGGTAGTAATAGAAGATATTGTTGATACCGGCAAAACGATGAGCCAATTTTTACCACAATTGATGGATCATCAGCCTGCTTCTTTAAAGATTGCATCGCTGCTGCACAAACCTGATGCGCTGCAGCATCCTATCAATATAGATTATCTTGGTTTTAAAGTTCCTAATAAATTTTTACTTGGTTATGGGCTCGATTATGATGGACTGGGCCGCAACCTGAAAGAAATTTATCAGTTGATAGAAGAATAAATGCAACGCATATAATTTAAAACCTGTCTTTCAGCAGAAAATAACTATTTTACAAAATTGTTTTTTCTTGAAAAAAATTATCCTATACTGCCTGTTATATTTTTATGCAGTTTCTGCATGGGGGCAGTATTATTTAAGGGGTGATATCAAAGATGAAAAAAATCAACCCCTTATAAGTGCTAAAATATTTATACATTCTTCCAAAACAATTTTTTATTCCGGTGCTTACGGAAGTTTCGGCATAACTGTATTAAGTGCATACGATTCCTTAACTGTTTCCCTTGATGGCTATGAGTCACAAAATCTAAAAGTAAAATCAGATGTTTGGCAAAGCATTATATTAAAAATTTCTGCTACAAATATCACCAAAAATAAACCGAGACTTATTTCTATCACCAAAAATTTAAAACAAACTGCTAAACTCAATTGGTTCGTTGACAAAGAAACTTATTTTCAGTTGATAGAAAATGAGTTTGTAAATGCAGGTGATTATCCCAATACCGGTTTTTCTTTAAATGTAAACAAAGCTTCGTACAGCAATGTGCGAAGGTTTATTAATATGCAAAGCCCTGTGCCGCCCGATGCGGTAAGGGTAGAAGAGATGGTAAATTATTTTAATCTTTATTATAAAGAACCCGAAGCAGGAAATGTGTTCAGAATAGCATCTCAACTCACCTCCTGCCCGTGGGATACCCAACGGCAATTACTTTTTATAAATGCGAGTGCAAAAAAATTAGACCTTAAAAAGGTACCACCGGGTAATTTTGTTTTTTTAATAGATGTATCGGGCAGCATGGATATGCCTAACCGCCTGCCATTATTAAAAGCAGCATTTCAATTATTTATAAAAAATCTGCGGGTAATAGATACTGTTTCTATTGTGATGTATGGGGGCACGGTAGGTATATGGCTTCAGCCTACTTCCGGTGCAGAAAAAGGTAAAATTTACAAAGCCATTGAAGAGTTAACTGCAGCAGGCGATACACCCGGAGAATCTGCTATCATCGCGGCATATCAATTGGCACAAAGTACTTTTATTAAAGGTGGCAACAACAGGATTATACTTGCCACAGACGGCGATTTTAATGTAGGAGAAACAAGCGAAAAAGCATTAGATGAATTAATAACAAGTAAACGGCAAACCGGGGTGTACTTAACATGTCTTGGTGTAGGAATGGGTAATTATAAAGATTCAAAATTACAAACACTTGCAAAAAGAGGCAATGGTAATTATGCTTATATAGATGATATAAATGAAGCTGAAAAAGTTTTGGTAAAAGAGTTGACCCAAACATTATATGCTGTTGCCGATAATGTTTTTATGAATGTACAATTTAATCCTGCAATGGTGAAAGAATACCGGCTCATCGGGTTTGATAACAGAAAAGATGCTATACAGGATTCTTCCAGCAATTTGGAAGGTGGCGAAATAGGCAGTGGCAACAGCACTTTGGCCATTTTTGAAATTGTACCTACGCAGCAAAACCTGCTGTCAAAAATTAATGCTGCCCCCGATAATATTGGCGAAGTAAACCTGCGCTACAATTGTACTGACACTATTACTAAAAAATTATTATTCCTTATAAAAAACGATTACCAGGTTATAGACAGTGTGGACAGAGAATTAAAATTTGCAGCTGCAGTTACTATGTTTGGATTAAAAATAAAGCAATCAAAATACTTTAATAATGTAGAATGGCCGCTTATAAAATCTGTAGCAAATGCCAGTGCTGATAAGGGAAATTACCTGCAGCAGGAATTTTTGCAGCAGATAGATAAAGCAGAAAAAATTTATGCAGTAAAGAAAAAAAAGAGGAAAAAAGCCATCGAAGAATAATAAAATATTTGCCAGCAAAAGTTTGCTTTTATTAGTACATCATCCATCTTAGCTAATTATCCTCCCGTCTTTCATGTGTACTATCCTGTCGCTCATTGCGGCCAGTTCTTCATTGTGTGTAACAATTAAAAATGTTTGCTGGTATTTGTCCCGCAGTTGTATAAAAAGTTTGTGCAGTTCACGTCCATTGGCACTATCCAGGTTACCGGTGGGTTCGTCTGCCATTACTATTGCCGGGTTATTTATCAGGGCCCTTGCTACTGCTACCCTTTGCTGTTCGCCCCCCGATAACTGATGTGGTTTATTTTCTAATCTTTCGCCAAGCCCCAGGCTTTGCAGTAATCCGGTGGCCTTTTCCTGAATTTCTTTTTTCTTTTTTCCTGCAATCCAGCCGGGAATACATACATTTTCCAGCGCTGTAAATTCGGGCAGCAGGTGATGAAACTGAAATATAAAACCGATATTACTGTTGCGGAATTTTGCCAGGGAGTTTCCATAAAGCTGATCCACCCGGTGATTATTAAGGGTAACCTGGCCTTTATCCGCCGAATCGAGCGTGCCTAAAATATGCAGCAGTGTGCTTTTGCCTGCCCCCGATGAACCTACAATGCTCACAATCTCTCCTTTCTCAATTTCTATGTCCACCCCTTTTAAAACATGTAATTTTCCGTAATATTTCTCAATATTTTTTGCGCTTAACATCAATCGAAAATAAACCATTATTGCGTTATACTGATGTGATATCTGTAATCTTCCAATAACAGTTGTACTCAACAGCTACCCAAATCAGCATTTTACCATAAAGCAGAAGAATAATTTTAAAATCTATTGGGTATTATCTGTATGGATGATAGCTATAATCTGGCTTTTAAATTGCACATAGAAAAAAGATAAAAGAAGCTGTTAAAAAAACACTTTTGGTTATTTCGTACGAACATTTACATTTGCAAAAAATTAAACCCCTTTACAGACGATGTTTTGGACACTAGAATTAGCCTCACACCTGGAAGATGCTCCATGGCCGGCAACAAAAGACGAACTGATTGATTACAGCATACGCAGTGGTGCACCTATAGAAGTTATTGAAAATCTTCAGGAACTGGAAGATGAAGGCGACCTGTATGAAGGACTGGACGATATTTGGCCAGATTACCCAAGCCAGGAAGATTTCTTTTTTAATGAAGATGAATACTAAAACGATTTTAGATTTAGGATTTCTATATAATTTAAAGCCCCTGATAATTTCAGGGGCTTACTGTTTTTATATGCTTAGTTTTTTCAGAATAAATTTCGATTATTATAAATGCTGACAAGTGGTTGTATGCTGAAGTATTACGCCTGACAGGAGTGGATACCCCGGTGAGGATTTCTCTGTTTGCCCTGTGCCGGAGTAGCAACGCATAGCAGAACCAATGATCAGTTTATACCGTTGGCCTGCGTACAAAAATTATTTTTCCATTTGCTCTATCACAGCCTGCGTAACGCCCGTATAAGAAAAGCCGCCATCATGAAATAAGTTTTGCATGGTAACCATTCTGGTAAGATCACTAAACATCACCACACAATAATTGGCACAATCTCCGGCGCTTGCATTACCCAGCGGGCTCATTTTTTCAGCATAATTTATAAAACCGTCAAACCCTTTTACACCACTGCCGGCAGTAGTTCGTGTGGGTGACTGAGATATTGTATTTACCCGTACATGCTTTTTTACACCATAGTGGTATCCAAAACTGCGGGCCACACTTTCCAATAAAGATTTGGCATCAGCCATTTCATTATAATCAGGAAACACCCTTTGTGCAGCAATATAGGTGAGTGCTATTACGCTTCCCCAATCGTTCAGCGCATCTTTTTTCATACAGGCAGCCAATACACGGTGCAGGCTGATAGAGGATATGCCCAATGTTTTTTCATTAAAACCATAATCCAGTTCAGTGTAATGCTTTCCCTTACGCACATTAAGGCTCATACCAATTGAGTGCAGGATAAAATCGAAGCTGCCGCCAAAATGTTCCATCGCTTTTGTTATCAGATTATCTACATCTTCTGCATTGCTTACATCACAGGGTATTACAGGTGCTTTAATTTTTTCGGCCAGTTTATTTATTTCGCCCATACGCATGGCTACCGGCGCATTGGTCAATACTATATCTGCGCCTTCTTCGTGGCAACGCAATGCTGTTATCCATGCAATAGATTTTTCATCCAGCGCACCAAAAATAATTCCCTTTTTTCCTTTTAGTAAGTTATAGCTCATGTGCTTTAATTTTTTTTAAACCGTAATATTTATTATTCAGTAAAAATAACCTTTACTAATGAAACAAGTATTTAGAAAAATGAATTATACATAAATTAATTAAAAATGACAATATAAAAATGGCAATGAAATGCGCAAGAAAAAATAAAAATAAATGGTTTATGGATGCTCTTGGGTTAATGATTTTTTTTATCAGCAGGTGTATGCCATATCCTGCGGCAATCACTAAAATTAAAATAATAAAGACGGTAAGTTTTTGCACTGATTGTTTTTTGTTTCACACTAAGTATCAAAGATTAGCAAAGGCGCTAAGAAGCTGTCTAAAAAATTATTGCCTTCAATTAGTTATCTGCAGCAGATTAATCTGCGAATCCGGGGAAATTATTTTTCCAAATCAATTCATCATCTCCCTGGCATTTGCCAAAGCAGCAGCCGTGGGCTTTTCGCCGCTAAGCATTTGTGCAATTACAGTAATGCGCTCATCATTATTTAATAAACGGATAGAAGTAACAATTTTATCATTAATAATTTCTTTGTAAACAAAATAATGAGCCGAAGCTTTTGCCGCTATCTGCGGCTGATGGGTAATAGCAATCAACTGGTGAGCAAAAGATAAATTTTTCATAATAATGCCCACCTGCTTTGCGGCTTCGCCGCTGATGCCTGTATCTATTTCATCAAAAATTAAAGTTGGCAACTGCAGTTTTTGCGCCACTAAAGATTTTACACTCAGCATTAACCTGCTTAGCTCGCCTCCACTGGCCACTTTATGCAAGGGCTCAAAGCGGTTGCTTTTGTTTGCATCGAATAAAAAATCAATTTCATCAGTACCATAAGCATTCAGGCTAACCGCCTGCAACTGCACTTTTATTTGTGCATTGGGCATACCCACCTGAGCCAGTAATTTATTTACATTTTGGGTAAATGGTTTTATTTGTGCGGCCCTGTTTGCTGAAACCATTTTAGCCGTAACAGTACACTCTGCAAACAATTTATTGGTTTGCTTTTCCAGTTTTTCTATAGATGCAGAAATATTGAGCACTGCATCTAATTTTTGCTGAAGTTGCTGCTGAATAGCAAGTAGTTGTTGCGTATCATTTACCCCATGCTTTTTTAATAATTTATACCCTGCCGATAATCTTTCATTCACTAACTGAATGCGCTCTGCATCATAATTAATAGTTGAATCAATTATTTCCAGTTCACCGGCTACATCCTGCAATTCTAAAACGCTGCTGTTTATACGCTGGTGTAACTCTTCAATTTGCGGATGATATTGCTTTAAAGTATTTAACCTGTTTTGCAACACTTTTAACTGTTGCACTATGGGCTGCTCGCTGTCTTTTAATTCAAAATAAATACTGCTTATCTGTTGCTTTATATTTTCAGCATTGCTCAATAATTTTATTTCTGCATCTAAAGTTTCCAGTTCATTTTCTTTTAACGAAAGTTCTTGAAGTTCGTTAAACAAAAATTTATTATAATCAAGTTCTTTGTTGGCATTTGCCTGTTGCAACTGCATGGCTTCCAGTTCTTTTTTAGCATTAATATATTGAGAAAAATTTATTTTTAACTGCTGCAGTGGGGCTGTATTATTTGCCAGTGCATCCAGCACCTCCCGTTGAAAATTTTCGCTGCTTAGTTCCAGCGTATCAAACTGCTGGTGCAGATCTACGAGTAATACAGCAAGTTCTTTTAATTGGGAAAGGTTTACCGGCGTATCATTTATAAAACCTCTTGATTTGCCACCGGAAGCTATTTCCCGCCTGAGTAAAATTTCTTCTTCAAAATCCAGGTCATTTGCTTCAAAAAAACTTTTAACTGAGCTGTTATTTTTAATTAAAAAATATCCTTCTACAATACATTTTTTTCCTTGCTGCTGTAATACACTGCTATCTGCCCTCTGACCTAATATTAAATTAAGCGCTCCCATTAAAATACTTTTTCCGGCGCCGGTTTCCCCGGTTATAATATTTAAGTTACCAGAAAAATTTATATGCAGATTCTCAATGATGGCGTAATTCTGTATGTGAAGTTTTTGTAGCATAACCGAAAAGCAAAGTAATGGATTAATTGATAATGGATAATTTAATAATGGATAATTTTTTGAGTCCGTAATTCATTTGCTTTATTTAGCTGTATTAAATTTCAGAAATTATAAAAACGAATAATGCCTGCACCAATATAGCGCAGGCATTATTAATAATCCATTATTCCGTTATCCACTAACTGAACATCTCCCTCACTTTATCAAAAAAGGACTTGTCATTTTTTTCGGGCTTCGGTTCAAAATTTTGGGATTGGTGCATTTTTTCCAGCATATCTTTTTCTTCTGGGCTTATGTGCTGTGGTGTCCAGATATTTACCTGTATCAACTGGTCGCCTTTTTCGTAACTGTTTACATGCGGGAACCCTTTTCCTTTAAGCCTGAATATTTTTCCGCTTTGTGTACCTGCAGGTATTTTTATTTTTGCACGGCCATCAATGGTAGGTACTTCTGCCTGCGTACCAAAAACTGCATCAGGAAAAGAGATGTGCAGATCAAAAGCAACATTCAATCCATCTCTATGCAACTGCGGATGTGCTTCTTCTTCTATCAGCACAATTAAATCGCCGGGGCTGCCACCACGTTCTCCTGCATTTCCTTTTCCGCTAATGCTAAGCTGCATTCCTTCCTGCACTCCTGCGGGGATATCAATGGTTACCGTTTCTTCTCCATACACCCTTCCTTCACCTTTGCAGTTAGTACATTTATTTGTTACCGTACTACCTTCACCGCTACAGGTAGGGCAGGTAGTAACGGTTTGCATCTGACCCAAAAAAGTATTTTGTACTCTTCTTACCTGGCCACTTCCACCACATCCGCTGCATGTTTGAATACTGTTTTTATCTTTTGCTCCACTGCCCTGGCAAGTGGTACATTTTACATGTTTTTTTACTTTAATGGTTTTATTAGCACCCTTTGCAATTTCCTCGTAATTCATTTTCAACTTTACCCGCAGGTTGCTGCCTCTTGTGCCTGTACCGCGGCTGCCACCTCCTCTTCTGCCGCCGCCAAAGAAACTGCCAAGCCCTTCATCGCCAAAAATATCTCCAAACTGGCTGAAGATATCATCCATGTTCATTCCCCCACTGCTAAAGCCACCACCGCCCCTTCCGTTGCTAAAAGCATTATGCCCAAAACGGTCGTATTGAGATTTTTTATCAGCATCATTTAAAATTTCATAAGCCTCCGCTGCCTCTTTAAACTTTTCTTCAGAAGCCTTATCACCGGGGTTCCTGTCTGGGTGATGCTGCATAGCTACTTTGCGGTAAGCTTTTTTAATTTCTTCCTGTGTTGCATTTTTGGAAACACCCAATATTTCGTAAAAATCTCTTTTCATATCCCTTAATCCTTTGAAAGGAAAATTTGCAGTTCAAAACTTTGAACTCTTTTATAAAATAAAACTCTTTTTTAAATTTATTGCACTATGGCCCCGCAGCCCTTACCGGTACACTATTTACCTACTACAACTTTTGCAAACCGGATTAATTTATCGTTCAGGTAATATCCTTTCTCCACTTCATCTACCACTTTACCTTTCATTTTTTCGCCCGCTTCTATTTCGGTAATGGCTTCGTGTTTTTCCACATCAAAGCCGGTATCAATACTTTTCATGGAGGTTACTCCTTTTTGCTGCAGTAAATTTCTAAGCTTATTAAAAACAAGGGTATTGCCTTCTTTAATCTGTTCAATATCTTCACTTTTCTGCATTTGCTTTTCTGCTCTGTCAAAATCGTCTATTACTTCCAGCAAGGCTATAACAATATCCTTGCCTGCAGTCTGTATAAGTTCCATTCTTTCTTTTGCAGTACGGCGTTTATAATTATCAAATTCTGCAAACAGCCTTAGATATTTATCTTTTTGCTCCTGTATTTCGGCTGATAATTTTTCCAGCTCTGCTTCATTTTCAGTATATGGATTGGTAAGATGGGTATTTCCGGGGATATCTGCATCTGAGTTTATATCCATATCTCTGTTATCTGTAAGCGATGTGTTATTTTCTTGCATAGTAATTCTTTAAAATGTTTGCAAAGGTACAATAGTCAAACATTTTGCCAATGCCTGTTTTGCAGCCAAATTGACATTTTAATAAATAAAAATGCAGATGTAAGATTGATTATTTAACCACCTGGAATTTGCCGGATTCAATAATAGCACCGGTTCTGTCTCTCAATTGAAAGATATAGATGCCCCTGAAGAAATCTTCTAAATTGATATTGGTTTGGGGAGAAATATTTTTTAATTCTAAAACAAGTTTACCAATAAAATTATATACCTGAATAGAAAAGGCTTTATTGTAGCCCCGCTGGAAATCAAAATTGATTCCTGTGGAAGCCGGATTGGGATAAAATTTAATCAACTTTGCCTGAGCGCCGATATCGGCAGATATTTTATTTTGTGCAAAAGATGTAAAAGTTATTCCAATAAAAAAATTTAGTATAAAAATTAATTTTTTCAATAAAGTAAATATACCTGATTTATTTAAATTCTTCTTATAAAAAGTATAAAATTATATGCTAATATTTAAACCCATCTGCTTATGACTGATAGAACGGATATTTTAGAAAATTATTATACCCTTTCTAATATTGAATCAATGGTTTTAAAATCAGGCAGTTCCCCGGCTTTATCTAAAACCTCTGCATATTGTACTATGCCTTGCTGATCAATAATAAAAGCAGACCTTTTACTTACACCTTTCATACCCATATCGCCAAAAGAAGTATATATAGAACAATACAGTTCTGAAACATTTTTATTAAAATCACTTAATAAGGGATAATTATATTGTTGCTCTTCAGCATATTTTGCGAGGGTAAAAACAGAATCTACAGAAATACCTAATACCTGCGTTTTTTCGTTATCATATTTACCTATATCATCCCTTACAGCACAAAGCTCTTTGGTACAGGTACCTGTAAAAGCCAATGGAAAAAATAATAATAATACATTTTTTTTACCTGCATAATCGCTAAGACTTATTTTGTTTTTAGCAGAATCGTATAAAGTAAAACCTGGTGCCTGCTGACCCTGCTGAATTTGCATAAATACTTTTTATAAAGGTACTGATTGTAAATTCTATCATCCATTTTTACAATGAAATATTTAAAACAGGAAGGCCCTGCCTAACGGCGGGGCCTCTGTTATCCAAACAATCCATAAAAACAAAAATCATTATCGTTAGCACAGGACTTTTGAAAGTTGGACTGTAAATTATTTTATAAAAGCTTTACTGTAAACGGTCCGTTTAGCATTAAGTTATAAGAATTTTTATTGGTTCGGTGATAATAAATATGGGCTGCTACAGTGAAGGAAACTGTATTGAATGCAGCAATAAAAAATAGATGAAGTGAAATGTGCTTCATAATAACGCTCAAATAGGTGTTTTCATCTTACCATTTGTAAGATGATTCATAAACGCACAAAAAGGAAGAATAGTATTTAGAAAAATTTATTTGAGGCGATAATTATCCACAAAATTATCCACAAAATTATAAGCGCTGCATGTAAAGTACTTTTGCATCTGTACTTCCCCAGGGTGCAAGCTTCATTACCGGCAGGTCTTTACTGGTAAACCGCCATTGCCTGTTTAAAAAAACAAATTCGGCGGGCGGTGCAGGTTGTGTAATATTTATTATTAATTTACTGTAATCCCCGTTGCAACTCCAGGTGCCTGTGTAGGTTGTGCTGCCATTTTTTATTCCCGTAATGGGACCATCTAACAGGGTGTTTTTGGTAAGCCTGAAAATATACCCGTTATATTGAGGAGTAAGGTCAGTGCCATTATCAGTAGCAAGGCTTACTATAAAATCCCGGTTCAGCACATTTGATTCAAAGTATTGCTGCAGCAGCACATCTGTATAGTTTGTACTGATTGCTAATTTTTTACAGCTTTGGGAAAACATAATAGAAATTGCAAAAATAACTGCGATGATAACCCTCCATTTAAAAAAAATTATAGCGAACGGTTTTTTATTCTTTTGCATAACGTTGAGTATTTTGTTATTGTATAATCACCTGCCCTGAGGCTAAGTTTTTTAATAAAAAAAATAAAATTACAAAATTAAAATTTAGGGCAACGTACCGCATTTTTAACGCTGTTGTCCCTGTCTAAAAATTTCTGGTAGGAGATCGATAATTCAAAGCCCCCTCTGCCATTACTTACTTTTTTAAGCCCCGACATGTTTACATCATAACTAATGGCTAAAGCTATGGGTTTAGATTCTAATTTTACTACCGGTATAAAGGCATCATTAAGCCTGATATACGTACCTGCGTGAATAAGGTATTTTGGATCATCCGGGGAATCAAGTTTTATAGAATAAAGTACCCCGCCAAGAATTTCTTTGTATGCTCCCTGACTGCTGTAATCTGCTTCAATAGTAAAATAATTATAGTCTGAAGTATTCATACGCACCCCTGCAGATGCTACCCATTTGGGCGTTATTTCCAAATTACTGTTACTGTAAAAGTTAACATTTTTTGCTTTGTTAAAATGATGATATGCCAAACCGATGTACATATTATTATCTCCTGCTGTTCCTAACTGTGTGTTGAAACTCATGCCAACACTACCATCAAAATAAGAATATGCTGATTTTGAAAATGTTTCTCCGTTATTGGCAGATTCATTGTAGCCCGTACCGCTATACTGGCTGTTGGTCGTTATTTTGCTGCGATCAATACTGCGTTGTACCCATCCTCCCATAATAGCCATAGAAAGATACATATTGCGATTTGTACTCAAAGATTTGTGATAATTGAGTGCAGGCAAAATATGAGTTGATGTAAGGTCAACCGTTCCTGCCCTATCATAAAGTACCTGCCCGCCAAGGGTAATAAAATCATTGGTTTCGCCCAGGGGTAATTTATATTCCATATTGGCTGATGTAGTGTGATACGCATTAGTAACAGAGTTCCACTGCGACCTGTAAACAGATTGTATGCGGATATCGCCTGAAAAAATACCTGCAAGCGCCGGGTTGCGCAGCAGTGGTGTCTCAAATATCTGAGAAAAGTGAATGTCCTGTGCTTTTACATTTACACCAATCACATTTAATAAGCCAAAAAAAACATAAAGTAAATATGGTTTCATACAGATAGTATTGGATATTTTTTTAGGATTTGTCTTTCTTATACTATTAACTCTCTTTATCCTTTTATATTTTAAAATGTTGATAAAATTTTACTACCTTATCAAAGCAATATTACCTTTATAAACAAGCGTGGTATTGTTATCGCATATTATTTCAAACATATACACAAAAACATCAGGCAAAAGTTTTTGCCCCTTGTGAGTACCGTCCCAGCCTGCATTAGCATCATTAGGCTGAAAATTATTTTTTTCGTAAACTACTTCTCCCCAGCGGTTAAATACTCTTGCAGATTTAATGCTGAATAAGCCGGTTCCCCTTGGATAAAATATTTCGTTTGCACCATCCCCATTTGGAGAAAAAGTATTTGGAATAAAAACGTTTGCACCGTTGCACAATACATACACCGTTAGCACATCACTTGCCGTACAGGCGCCTGCATTGGAGACTTCTATCCGGTATTGTGTAGTTTGCTTTGGCTTAATATCTATGGAAGGGTAACTGCTGCGGAATATGCCGCCGGTTGGAGACCAGGCAACATTCGTAACGTCTGCAGAAATAGTTGGTGTAAGGGTTGCCATCTGTCCCACATTAATAGTAATATCTGCGCCTGCTTCCACGGTTGGTACCGGATACACTTTCACCGGGAAATATGCCGTGTCTTTAAAACATCCTATTTCGTCTGTTCCTATCAGCATATATTTTGTTGTTATATCCGGTGTTGCAGTCACAGTGGCTTTGGTAGTGCTGCTAAGGCCTGATGAAGGACTCCATGCATAAGAGAAAGCCCCCGATGCAGAAAGTACTGCAGACTGCCCGTAACACAAAGTATCACCGGGGCTGTGCTGCATGGTAAACGGATATTTCACATTTACTTTTACGGTATCTGTATTTTTGCAGCCCTGTGCGGAAACACCTGTAACCACATATTGACTTAATGAACCGGGTGTAGCAACAGGCGCTTCACAATTGGTACAGCTCAGGCCATTGGCAGGCGACCATGAATAAGATACTGCACCTGTAGCTATAAGTTTTTGGCCGCCACCCTGGCAGATCGTTTTATCAGCGCCAGCATTTACATCAGGCAGTGCATATCCTTCTAAAACTGCATTGGCAGTGTCTTTGCAGCCACTGCTGTTGGTTGCATATAAAGTAGCATTGTATATTCCTGCTTTGGCAAATAAAACTGGGTTCAATGTTTTACCTGAAGCTGTTCGGCCATCGCTGAAATTCCATTGCCAGGTTATAACAGATGTATCCCCATTAAGGAGTGATCCTGCAAAATCCATTTTAAGCGGCACACAACCATTTGGAGATTGTGTAATGCCGATGGAAGGAGTTCTTACCACTTTTACAGGTAACGCAGCGGTAGCAGAATCTGTACAACCCATCTGAGTAAATGCTTTCAGCTTTGCACTAAACAGCCCTTCCGTTGCATAAAAATGGGTAGGAGAAGTTTCAGTAGATGTAGTCCCGTCACCAAAATCCCATAAGTAACCGGTGATCACATCATTGCTTACAGAAGCATTTGTAAAAATTACAGCGCCACTGTTGCAACGAAGTAATGTATCGGCAGTAAAAACAGCCCCAACACCACTTACCACAATTGTATCCGGCCCTGTAACAGGCACCGTACAGCCCGCTGCATCTTTAAGAATCATTTTTGGAACGTATATTCCAGGAATCAGGTATTTGTGTGATATAACAGAATCTTTTGTTGCTGTTGTAGTACCATCGTTAAAGTCCCAGATGAAAGATGTTCTGTCTTGGGTAGTAGCTACAAAGTTTACTGTGAGAGGTGTGCAACCTTTAATATTGCTGTATGTAAAAGATCCTTTTGGGCCTCTTATTACAATCTTTTTTGTTTGTATTGATGTACATCCACCAGGTGAGGTAATTTTAAGCTTCGCAAAATATATACCTGCCACATTATAAAAATGAGAAGGGCTTTCTGCAGAGGAGAATGTACCATCTCCAAAATCCCAATTGTACGTAGCTTGATTTACAGAAGTATTTGTAAACTGAACAATAAGCGGCGGGCAGGTACTTACAGAATCACTCACCGTAAAGCTTGCAATGGGAGAAATAATTTTTATATACTGCTTTCTGGTAAGTTCTGCTGTGCAGCCATACATATCTGTTATAGCCAGGTGTACAGTATAATTGCCTGTAGCAGCATAAGCATGAGCAGGTGTAACAGCATTACTTGAAGTGCCATCCCCAAAATCCCAGAGATAACTAAGGCCAGGGCCAGTGGAATTGTTTGAAAAGGCAATTGGCATGGCAGGGCATGAAAGTGTATCTGAAATTTTAAAATCTGCAACCGGCGTAGATATTACCAAAAGATTATTTTTTAAAATACTGTCTGTACAGCCTGCTGCATCTTTTACGATAAGTGTTACACTGTACATACCTTCTTTTGTGTAAGAATGTTTAAAGGGAGGTGCAGTAAGCGCTTCGGTATTTCCATCACCATAGTTCCAAATCCATTGATTTATAGCATGGATACCATCATTTATTGACTGATCATTAAATGTAATTGTTGTCATTAAACAACTGCCGGGTACTGATGGGGTAAAATTAGCTGCAGGACCATTTACCCGGATATAATTTGTTTTTGTAAGCGTATCCCTGCAGCCAACTGCATCTGTAATAATCAGGCGCACTGTATAAAAACCTGCCTGCACATAAACATGGGCTAATGAACTGCCTGTGGCAGATGTTCCGTCCCCAAAATCCCATTCAAAGTTTATAATACCTCCAGGGGTTTTTGTGACAGCATTGAAAGTGGTAGAAGCATTTTTACATATTTCCAATTGTGTGGCCGAAAACTTTGCCTGTTCATCTGCAATTATTACCTGTGTTAACTTTGTATATTCACAACCAGTGGTGAGATTACGCACAACCAATTTAACCATATAAGTACCTGCAATAGTGTAAGTATGCGAAGGGCTTTGTGTATTGGTAAAATTACCGTCTCCAAAATCCCAGCTCCATTCGTCTGCCCCAATTGACATGTCTGTAAATATTCTTACAAAAGGCTGATCGCAATTAAAAGCCACATTAAATTTAGCAATTGGAGGCTTTACATGAATATAATTTAGAAGATCAAGTGTATCATAACAACCATTGTTTCCTGCTATAAGCCGTATGTTGAAAAAACCTGTGTCCTCATAAATATGAGAAGGATTTTGCTGTATTGATTCTGCTCCATCACCAAAAAGCCAATGCCATTCTGTAACAGTGCCTGTGCTAAGGTCAGTAAAGTTTACAGGAAAAAATGCACATACATCTCTTGGATCTGCTTTTAAGTTTGCAACCGGTTTCAGCGAAGATTTTATTGCGGCAATAACTTTTATGGTATCCTTACAACCGCTTGCTGTAGTTAAGATTAGTTGTATATCAAATATACCTGCAGAAAAAATATGTGCTGGATTTACAGCAGTTGATGTATTACCATCCCCAAAGTTCCACAGATAGCCTGTTACCGGATCCACGCTGGTTACTGTGGCGCCAAATGTCCATGCAAATGGAGCACAACCCTGTTGGGGTAAATTATTAATAGTGGCTTGGGGTAATTGAATATTTACATAAGCTGATTTTATCAAAGTATCTGTACAGCCATTTGTATTAACGGTAATAAGCGTTACGCTAAAATTTCCTGCAGTTGTGTAAGTGTGTACAGGAGAAATATCTGTTGAAGTGTTTCCGTCACCAAAACTCCATTGATATGCTGAAGCACCATTGCTTAGATTGGAAAAATTTACGGTAAGTGGTGCAGTGCATGAGTTTAGCGGGCTGCCTGTAAATGCAGATGACGGCTTAGGAAGAACAAGTACATCTTTTGTAAGGGAATCTTTGCATCCGCCAAAATTGCTTACCAGTTTTACCTTGTAAGCACCTGGGGATGTATATATTTTCATCGGACTGATAATAGCAGAGCCTGTAGCATCTCCAAATGTCCATTCTGCTGAGACAGGAGCCGGGGACGATGTATTGTTAAACATAAAAGCTGTACCCGAACAAATAGCTGCAGGCATTGTAAACCCGGCAACTACAGCACCTATATTTATGGCAGAAACATGGGTAGCAGTATCCCGGCAGCCATTACTGTTTACTACAATAAGTTGCACTGTGTAGCTTCCTGTTGCCGTATAGGTATGTGAGGGGTTTGCATTTAAAGAAGTTCCTCCATCACCAAAATTCCACTGGTAAGAAAGGATGCCTGTACCTGTTGATTGATTTTGAAATTGTATCGTCTCAGGAGGTGAACAACTCACAGGCGGGTTATTTGTAAAAACAGCATGCACCCCGTCAGTTATTGTTATATATTTTGTACGGGTAAGTGTTTTGGTACAACCGTTAGAGCTGGTTATTATCAATGAAACATTGTACACACCTGAAGCAGTGTAAATGTGCGAAGGGTTTGCAGAAGAGGAGGTATTGCCATCTCCAAAATCCCATAAATAACTGATGATTGTGCCGCTACCGGCTGTACTGGTATTGGTAAATTGTACTGCAAGAGGATAGCACCCATTTACAGATGTGGCAGAAAAATTTACCGATGGCAATGCGTAAACAGTTATATATTTTGTTTTTGTTATAGAGTCTTTACCTGCTGTATTTTGAACTATCAGCTTAATAGTATATACACCAGGATTAAAGTAAGTGGCAGAAGGGTTTTGTAAAAAGGAAATAGTGCTGTTTCCAAGATCCCATTTCCATTGCGTGGGATTACCGGTAGATTGATCATGAAAGCTTACTACAAAAGGAGCACAGCCCGATAAAGGGTTTGCATTAAATTGTGCAGAGAGTTGAGCCTTAGATAATAAAGTAATAAAAACAAACACAGCCCCCAGGCAAAAGCGTGTTGCGAGCAATTTGCTCATAGAATATTGTTTGGATGTTTGGATGAAACTCGAACAAAAATACAAACTGAAATATTAAAATAAAATTGTGTGCCTGATTCATTATTTTACCCCAAACTAAAATACATATATGCTTATGTGTATAATTAAAATTTTAAATTCATTTTAACCTGAATAGATATTTTGGAATTTAACTGTTGCATAATTAATAAAATGCTGAGCGTTTAGTTTTTGCCCGGTGGCTTTTTCACATAATTCTTCTGAATTGTAAAAACGACCGTAATCATAAATATGCAGCTTGAGCCAATCTAAAACGGGTTGCAAATTACCAGCACTTATATCCGTATTTAAAGAGCTAATTTCTAATGAGATAGCTGAATAGATTTGTGCAGCATATAAACTACCAATGCTGTAAGTGGCAAAATATCCAAAGCTTCCATGGCTCCAGTGAACATCCTGCAGGCAGCCCTGCTTATCATCAGGAACAGTTACGCCTAAATATTTTTTATACTTTTCATTCCAGCAGGCAGGTATATCCTTTGCTGCAATGCTTCCTTCTATCAGCATTTTTTCTATTTCGTACCGGATCATTACATGAAAATGATAAGTTACTTCATCCGCTTCTGTACGTATTAAAGAAGGCTTTACCTGGTTGATTGCTTTATAAAATTGCTGGCCGGTTATGTTTTTTAATTGTGCCGGAAAATATTTTTGCAGTAATGGATAATTATGCTGCCAGAATGCTTCTCCCCTGCCAATACAGTTTTCCCAAAGCCGGCTCTGGCTTTCATGAATGCTAAGGCTGCAATATTCACCCAGCGGTAAGCCATATTCGCTTTCGGGCAATCCCTGCTCGTACAGTGCATGGCCGCCTTCATGTATGCAGCTCCAGAGCATATTGGCAAAATCGTTCTCATTTATCCTTGTAGTAATCCTAACATCGTTACTGTTGAAGTTAGTTGTAAACGGATGTTCGCTGATATCCTGGCGGCCGGCTTCAAAATCAAAATGCATCCGCTTTAATATTTCTATTCCAAATTGCCATTGTTTTTCTTTATCAAAATGCTGATGCAAAAAAGAATCCACCACGGGTGGCTCAGTATTAATTTTTTGTAAAAGCTCCAGCAGTTTAGGTTTTAAAGAAGTAAATAAGGTATCTACAGTATTTACTGTAAGGCCCCTGTCATAATCATTCATCAGGGCATTGTAAGGATGCGTTTCATACCCCAGTAAATCAGCCTCCTGTTTTTTCAGCAGGATAATTTCCTGCAATGGCTGTTGAAATATGCTGAAGGAATTTTCTTTGCGTGCCTGTATCCATGCATGAAAACTTTTATTTACCGCTTCGCTCATTTGCCGCACAAAAGCCGACGGCAGTTTTTTATTTTTATTATAATCGTAAAGGCTCAACTCTGCATTTCGTTTCTCCACAGGCGTTAGACCATCTTTATTTATAAGTTCATTTAGCAGTATCCCAAATTCTTCGCCGGTAAATTTTTCATGCGCTAATTCATTAAGGGTAGCTATTTGCCTTCCTCGTATTTCATTTCCTTTTGCAGGCAGGTAAGTTTCCTGATCCCATTGCAAAACTGCAGATGCATATTTTACATCAGCTATTTTTTGAAGGGTGGCTTTGTATTGGGTGTATAGATTTGAGGTGTCCATTTTACCGTAGAAAAAAATTTTTAATTTATTACTTTTAATATATAATAGATCAGATGTGATTACGAGGTTTGGTAATTAGGTTAACTTTAAAGTACAAAATAATTAAATGCAGATTAAAGATATAATAAATGTATTAGAGAGAGTTGCGCCTGCGGTATTACAGGAAGACTATGACAATTCGGGACTGATTACAGGTAACTCCACATGGAATTGTACAGGCGTTGTTATTTCTTTAGATGTAACGGAAGCTGTAGTAACCGAAGCCATCGAAAAAAATTGTAACCTTATCGTTGCCCATCATTCCATTATTTTTAAAGGATTAAAGAAAATAACAGGAGAAAATTATGTTGAAAAAACCATCATCCATGCAATTAAAAATGATATTGCCATTTATGCGATACATACTAATCTTGATAACGTATTGCCGGGTGTGAATGGGAAAATAGCAGATATGCTGGGACTAATAAACAGGAATATTCTGGTTCCCAAACATAATCATTTACAAAAGCTTTCTGTATATGTTCCCGTAAATGATAAAGAAAAACTGCTGAATGCTTTGTTTGCCAGCGGTGCCGGTAATATTGGCCATTACAGCGAATGTAGTTTTAGCAGTGAGGGTTCAGGAACTTTTAAAGCAGGCCCCGGAGCCAATCCTTTTACAGGTAATATTGGCGAAAGGCATAATGAAAACGAAGTGAAGGTGGAAGTTATTTTTCCGGGTTGGCTACAGGTACAAATTATAAAAGCCATGAAAGCAAACCACCCTTACGAAGAAGTGGCCTATGATATTTATGCCCTTGCCAATGCCTGCCAACACATAGGCAGCGGGCTTATTGGAGAACTGAAAGAACCGGTAGATGAAACAACAATGCTGGAAATTTTGAAAAATATATTTAAAATACCCGTAATAAAACATACTGCTTTTACAGGCAACCCAATTAAAAAAGTGGCGGTTTGCGGTGGTGCAGGCAGTTTTTTAACAGGTGCCGCCCTTGCGTCGGGGGCAGATATTTATATTAGTGCTGATATTAAATACCATGAGTTTTTTGATGCTGAAGCCAGGTTGCTTTTAGCAGATATAGGGCATTATGAAAGCGAGCAATTTACAATAGACCTGTTATTTGATATTTTAAAGGGAAATTTCCCTAACTTTGCCGTCCTAAAAACGGGTGTAAATACCAATCCTGTTCACTATTTTTAGGGGGAAGCTGAATAAAGGTTTGCCCTGCAAGGGAGTTCCGATAGCTATCGGAACAACGATGATGACCAAAGGTAAAATGCCTGTAACCAAATTAAAAAACAAATAATACTATGGCTTCAGTTAAAGAATTTTCGGTAGAAGAAAAATTAACTTCTATGGTTCGCTTACAAAAGATTGACAGCAAGCTGGATGAGATTCAGATTTTGAAAGGCGAATTACCCATGGAGGTAAAAGACCTTGAGGATGAAATTGAAGGATTGCATGCCCGCCAAACCAGGGTAGAAGAAGAAATAAACGGTATTACCGAATTTATTCAGCAGAAGAAAGACGGCATTGTGGAAGCACAGGCTCTGATAAAAAAATACGAAAAGCAAAGTGAGAACGTAAAAAATAACCGTGAGTTTGAAGCTATCAATAAAGAAATTGAAATGCAGCAACTGGAAGAAAAACTTTGCGAAAAACATATAAAAGATGCTACCGAAGAAATTGCTGAAAAAGCAAAACAATTAGAATTTGCTAAAAAAGCAGTATCTACAAAAGAAGCCAACCTGAGCGGAAAAAAAGGTGAACTTGAAAAGATAATAAGCGAAACAGAAAAAGAAGAAAAACATTACAATAAAGATGCTACTGCAGCAAGAAGCCATGTAGATGAAAGGTTGTTGTTAAGCTATGACCGTATCCGCAAAAATTACCGTAATGGCCTGGCAGTAGTACCTGTAGAAAGAGATAGCTGCGGGGGTTGTTTTCACGCTATTCCTCCCCAAAAACAAAGTGAAATTAAGCTTCGCAAAAAAGTTATGGTTTGCGAAAACTGTGGCCGTATTTTAGTAGATGCTGATTTGAGTAATACAATTGAAGTAAAATAGTTACCGGAATATTATCAAAAAAACAGTTGCTAAAATCTTTCAGAAAATAGTATAAAAAAGGGTTTCAATGAAGTACATTGAAACCCTTTTTTTATTTTAAAATTTTTTACCCATTCTGATAATTGACTGCACATTATGCAACCCGGTAATTTAAGTAACAGAAAATTTATTATTCCAACCGGAAAGACACTTTACACACCACCCCAAAAGAAGTTATTTCTCCATCTTTTACATGTACTTTTTGATCTTTTACCCAAACAGAATCTATATTCCGGATAGTTTTAGAAACCTCCTTTACTGCCTGTTTTACTGCATCATCAAAACCTACGGTTGAAGATGCAATGACTTCGATAACTTTTACAATAGCCATAATAAAAATTTTAAAGGTGAATAATTATTTAGTTTTAAATTACAATTTTATTTTATTTTTTTCAGCTATTTTTTTTCCTTACCGGTTACCCTGCAGAACTCCATCAACCATCAACCATTGACCATTTGCCCTCTTATTCCGCCATCATTTCCTTTACAACCCTAATTACATCTTCTGTATTTGGCTTGCCAAAATAGTCTCCATCGCTGCCATAGCCCGGCCTGTGTGCTTTGCCAGTAAGGGTTCTTGGGGATGAATCCAGGTATTTATACCCTTTTTGTTCTTCCATTACTTTATTAAACATGTAAGCTGCAGCGCCTCCGGGTACATCTTCATCTATAAAAATAATGCGGCTGGTTTTCTGTAAAGATGCTGCAATGGCATGATGAATATCAAACGGTAAGAGTGTTTGCACATCTACCACTTCCGCGCTTATACCATATTTTTCCAGACTTTCTGCGGCTTCCTGCACAATGCGTAAAGTAGAGCCATAACTTACAAGTGTAATATCGCTACCGTATTTTATAATTTCTGGTACTCCTAACGGTACGCTGTATTCGAGCAAATTTGCAGGCAATTTTTCTTTTAATCTGTAACCATTCAAACATTCAATTATCAGCCCCGGATCATTGCTCTGCAATAGTGTATTATACATTCCCACTGCCTGAGTCATATTACGGGGTACACATACATACATGCCCCTGAGTGCATTTATTATCATACCCATTGGGGAGCCACTATGCCAGATGCCCTCCAGCCTGTGCCCTCTTGTACGAACGATTAAGGGCACACTTTGCTGGCCCGCTGTACGGAAATGCGTAGTAGCCACATCATCACTCAAAGGCTGCAATCCGTACAATAAATAATCCAGGTATTGTATCTCTGCAATGGGCCTTAGGCCACGCACGGCCAAACCTATCCCCTGCCCTATAATAGTAAGTTCTCTTATACCGGTATCGAATATGCGCTCTTTGCCATGCTTTTCCTGCAGGCCGCTAAAGCCCTGGTTTACGTCGCCTATATAGCCAAGGTCTTCTCCAAAAGCCACTACCTTTTTGTTGTTGGTAAACAGTTGATCAAAATACTTATTCAACACCACGTACCCATTTACTGCCGGAGAATTTTCTTCGTAAACTGGCTGAATAACCGGCACTTTCAAAGCACTTTTGGGTCCCTCGTTGTAAAGGTGATTATCGTATAATTTTATACTTTCTGAATGCAGATTATCATAAAGTTCTTTCACCCTGCCCGCTTCTGCAGAAGGCAATAGATCAATAGCTGTGGCCAGTGCTCTTAATACATCACGGCGCATTGGCTCTCTGTTTGCCTCAAGCGATTCAGTAATTTTTTTAATTTCAGGGGAAAATGCAGCTGCATTATTCAACACCTCCACAGCCTGGCCTGCCATTTTTTTTATGGGGTTTAAATATTTATCCCACGCAGTTTGCTTGCCTGCTTTTACAAAGGCAAAAGCCTCTTCCTGTATCTCTTTCAGTTCATTTTCCTGTGCCAGTGCATTTGCCAGTATCCATTCTTTCATTTGCTTTATGCCATCCCATTCTTTTTCCCAAACAATGCGGTCGGTGTCTTTATAACGCTCATGGCTACCCGAAGTAGAATGCCCCTGCGGCTGTGTAATTTCTTCTACATGAAACAATGCAGGTATATGGGTATCCCTTATTTTTTGAATCGCATTTTCCAGCACTTCACACATGCCGGCATAATCCCAGCCTTTCAGTTTATATATTTCTATTCCATTGCTGTCCTCAGTTTTCTGCATACCAGCCAATGCCTCTGAAATAGAGCCTTTGGTAGTCTGGTATTTTTTAGGAACAGAAATACCGTATCCGTCATCCCAAACAAATACGGCGAGCGGAACCTGCAATACGCCAGCAGCATTAATGGTTTCCCAAAAATGCCCTTCGCTGGTAGCAGCATCTCCGATAGTACAAAAACAAATCTCATTCCCCTTATCGCTCAGATTATTCAACTCGTGCAAAGCAGGTATATTTCTGAAAAGCTTTGATGCAAATGCAAGGCCCAATGCCCTGGGCATCTGACCCGCAGTGGGAGCAATATCACTTGATACATTTTTTAAGTGTGCAAGATTCAGCCATTGGCCATTTTCATCTACCATTTTTGTTGCAAAATGTCCGTTCATTTGGCGGCCGGCACTAAAGGGTTCATTGTTTACATCAGGGTCTGCATACAGTTGTGCAAAAAACTGTTCTACTGTGGCCAGGCCACTTGCAAACATAAAAGTCTGATCTCTGTAGTATCCCGAACGAAAATCACCAGGCTTAAAAAACTTTGCCATTGCTACCTGGGCTACTTCTTTTCCATCTCCAAAAATGCCAAACTTGGCTTTACCGGTAAGCACTTCTTTTCTTCCCAGTAAGCTTGCTTCCCGGCTGATGCAGGCAAATTTGTAATCTTTAAGTACTTCATTTCTAAAATGATCGAAACTTAATTGATCCTGTAATTCAGTATCGGTGCTGTTCATTTTATCCATAACTTTTAAATTACAGCAAATTTATTGATTTTAAATCTCTTTGTTAAAAATCTGCAAAGTCAATAACAATTTATGCCAAAATAAAACGTTTTAGTATCTTTGAATTCACTTTAAATTTAGTAATAAATGAAAAAAATATTTTTTTTATCCGCACTTTATTTTTGTACATCTGCAATGTATGCCCAACAGGTTTCTCCCAATACTGCTGATGTAAAAGTAATGGCTGATGCAAAAGCCATTTCTGAAGAATCATTAGCACTAAAAGAAACTGAATATAATTTTGGCAAAATACCACAGGGAAAACCGGTAACTCACGTTTTTGAAGTGGTAAATACCGGTAAAACTCCTTTTAAATTAGATAATGTACAGGCAAGTTGTGGCTGCACTACTCCTGAATGGAAAAGGGAAGAAGTGATAGCGCCAGGCGCAACGGGCAAAATAACTGTGGGTTACAATGCAGCGTCAGAAGGCCCTTTCGCAAAAAATATTACTATTACCTACAATGGTACACAAACCAAATTAATGCTTATTAAAGGAGAAGTTTGGAAAACACCCGCTGCAAGTGCCCCATCAAATGAAGGATTAACAGAATTAAAAAATTAAATATCAAAAAATAAACACCATGAAGAAATTATTATTATCCCTGACAGTATTAGCATTATCTACAGCATTATCTGCACAAAAAAAAGCAGATGATTTAGCAAAATTTAAAACAGATGTAATAGACCAGGGAAAGTTAGAGATAAATAAACCTGAGTTGGCTACATTTGTAATAACCAACATAAGCAACGCTCCCTTAATTATAGAACAGGCCAACCCAACATGCGGCTGTACTATGGGCGACTATACAAAAGAACCCATTGCGCCGGGCAAAACAGGCACTATTACTGCTAAATTTAATGCAGCATCTGCAGGCCCATTTGAAAAACACCTTACGGTAAAATTTGCAGGGGCTGAGGAATTGAAAAGCATTACTATTAAAGGTGAAGTATTAAGTTCAGAAGACTACGCTAAATTAAAAAGTGGTACTTCACCTGCACAAATCAAACCAACCGCTGTATCTACTGCCACTCCTGCTGCTAAAGTAACAGTTTCCAAAAAAAAGGCATCAAAAAAAACAGTAAAGCTTAAAACAAAAACTGCTTTAGTAGCAAGTGTAAATCAAAATTAATTTTTATCCCTGATTATATTAAGCTCCGATAAATCGGAGCTTTTTTTTTACATCCCGTTTACAAAATATAGTACCGGATTCTTATTGATAATCGGTACATTTATTTTACAATTTCACCATTAAAGAAAAATGAATGAATCAACAGCAGTATAGTTTTGGAATGATTGGACTGGGTACCATGGGATGCAACCTTGTTTTAAATATGAGCGACCACGGGTTTAGTGTTGCAGGTTACGATAAGGATGGCTCCAAAGCAGATGCACTAAATAAATATTCTGCAGAAAAAAAAATAATTGCATTTACTGATATTGCAGCATTTGTACACTCCCTGGAAACGCCCAGGGTAATAATGCTGCTGGTGCCGGCGGGCAAAATTGTAGATGCCGTGATTACGGAATTAAAACCTTTTCTTACTGATCATGATATTATTATAGACTGCGGTAATTCTCATTTTACTGATACACAATTACGCATAGATAACCTGTTAAAAGAAAACCTTCATTTTATGGGTCTGGGTGTATCCGGCGGCGAAACCGGGGCACGCTTTGGCCCCAGCATAATGCCCGGTGGAGATGTGGCTGCCTATAACAGGATTGAGCCTATGCTGCAGGCCATTGCTGCAAAGGTAAACGGTGTGCCATGCACAGCTTATATGGGCAGTGGTTCGGCAGGGCATTATGTAAAAATGGTACATAACGGCATAGAGTATGCGCTGATGCAGTTAATTGCCGAAAGTTATCATTTACTAAAAGTGTATGCAGGCCTTTCCAATGAAGAGCTGCATACTGTATTTGAAAAATGGAACACTGAAAAACTTCAATCTTTTTTAATAGAAATAACCGCTGCTGTTTTTTTACAAAAAGACGAAAACAGCGATGGTTTACTAATTGATAAAATTGCAGATACTGCACACCAGAAAGGAACAGGCGCCTGGATGAGCCAGGATGCAATGAACATACAATCGCCCATACCGGCAATAGATGCCTCGGTATCTCAAAGAATTTTATCTGCTATCAAAGAAGAAAGAGTTGCTGCAGCAGCAGCAAATAAACGGGATCCTTTAACAGGAATTACAGGAAACAAAAATGATTTTATTAATCAGTTAGAAGATGCGCTTCATGCATGTTTTGTAATTACCTATGCACAGGGACTGTCCATGCTGCAACAGGCATCTGTAACTTATCAATACAATATCAATATTGCTACCGTAGCTTCTATATGGCGTGGCGGCTGCATTATAAGAGCAGTTATGTTAGAAAATATTACACAAGCCTTTACCCTGCAACCAGATTTAAAAAACCTGATGCTGAGTACACAATTCTCCGCACAACTTAATCAGGAACAATATTCTTTGAAAGGAATACTAAAAACTGCAATAAATAATGCTATACCGGTACCTGCATTCTCTGCCTGTATGAATTATTATGATAGCTATTACAGTAATTGGCTGCCAGCCAATTTAATACAGGCACAGAGAGATTTTTTTGGCGCACATACTTATGAACGTATGGATAAACCCGGCAATTTTCACACAAACTGGAATCAAAAAATACAATAAAATGGAAGCAGGAACAAAAACAAACCCCACGGTAATTGCCATATTTGGTGGCACAGGAGATCTTACCTGGCGAAAACTTATACCCGCATTATACAATCTTTATTTAGATAACTGGCTCAACAGTAAATTTTCCATTATTTGTATGGGCAGGCAGGAAATGACAAATCCGGGTTTTATAAAAAGACTAAAAGATGGCGTAGATCAGTTTTCCAGAAGAGGCAAAACAAAAAAAGGAGAATGGGATGCATTTGCCAAAATGATAGAATATAAAAAAGCAGAATTTGATAACAGCGCTGTTTATACCACCTTAAAAAAACAAATAACCGCATTTGAAAAAGGTGCCGGTAGCCCGGTGAATAAAATATTTTACATGGCAGTGCCCCCTCAGTTTTTTCAACTGATCGCTACAAAAATAGGGGAAGCAAACCTGGCGGGCGATATAGAATATACAAGACTGGTAATAGAAAAACCTTTTGGATCTGATTTGGAAAGCGCCAAAAAATTAAATGCTGTGCTGCTAAAAATATTTGATGAAACACAACTGTACCGCATAGACCATTATCTTGGTAAAGAAACGGTTCAGAATATTCTTGCTTTTAGATTTGCCAACGCTTTATTTGAACCCATCTGGAACCGTAATTATATTGATCATGTACAGATAACTGTTGCAGAAAAAATTGGTGTGGAGAGCCGTGGAAATTATTATGAGATCAATGGAGCCCTTCGTGATATGATACAGAACCACCTGCTGCAGCTTTTATGCCTGATAGCCATGGAACCGCCCGTATCTTTTAATGCCGATGAAGTAAGAAACCGTAAGGTAGATGTATTACATGCCCTGCGAAAAATAAAAAAAGAAGACGTACACAATTTTGCGGTACGGGGCCAGTATGATGCCGGGTGGGTAGATGGAAAAAAAGTAAAGGGCTACCGGCAGGAGCCTGATGTATCCCCCGGGTCGCACACAGAAACTTTTGCTGCCATTAAATTTTTTATAGATAACTGGCGCTGGAGCAATGTGCCTTTTTATATACGTACCGGCAAACGGATGAACGAATCTATTTCGGTGATCACTATACAATTTAAACCCGTCCCTCACCAGTCATTTCCAGAGGAAGCTACAGAAAACTGGCAGCCAAACAGAATGGTGCTGAACCTGCAGCCGGATATGGGCATACGCATCCGTTTTCAGGCAAAAAAACCTGGCCTGCAGATGCAGCTTAACCCTGTAGATATGCTTTTTAATTATAACGATACTTACACCAGCGGTACACCCGAAGGTTACGAAACGTTATTGCTGGATGTTATAGAAGGAGATGCTACTTTGTTTATGCGTGCAGACCAGGTGGAAGCTGCCTGGGAAATATTGATGCCCATTTTAAGCACCTGGCAATCCAATCCTTCGGTAAATTTTCCTAATTATGCCGCAGGCTCACACGGGCCGGAAACTGCAGAAGCATTGATTGCAAAGGATGGAAATAACTGGATTGTAATGCCCTTCGAAAAAAAATAAAACATGAATAAAATTTCTGTTTTTGAAAATGAGGATTTACTAAGCCAGGCTGCGGCCAATTTTATTGTATCTCTTTCTGCAAAATCAATGGAAACTAACAACAAGTTTACCCTTGCGCTTTCAGGAGGCAGCACCCCATCAAAATTATTTTCGTTGCTGGCAACCCCAGCTTACAATAAAGCCATCAACTGGAAACAGACTTTTATTTTTTGGGGAGATGAACGCTGCGTGCCTGCAGATGATGACCGCAATAACAGTTATATGGCCAGGCAACTTCTATTAGATAATGTGGCTATACCCGCAGAAAATATTTTTGCTGTACCGGTAAAAATGACACCGGTAAAAGCCGCTCACCATTACGAACAAACGCTTAAAATATTTTTTAAAAATCAGCATCCTTCATTCGATCTGATTTTATTGGGTATGGGTGATAACGGGCACACTGCCTCGCTGTTTCCCAATACGCCAATACTACAGGAAACCAGGGCATTGATAAAAGAAGTGTATATAAAAGACCTGGATATGAACCGCATAAGTTTTACAGTACCGCTGATAAATAATGCAAAGAATATTTTATTTTTAGTTACAGGCAAAAAAAAAGCCGGTATGCTGCATACAGTACTGGAAGGTAAACAAAACACCGAAAAATATCCTGCACAATTAATAAAGCCTGATAAAGGAAATAAACTGTATTGGTTTGTAGATAAAGCGGCAGCAGCTAAACTGAAAAAATAAATAGCTGTAACAATTACACCGGTTAAAAAAATTTCCACCTCATTGTGTAATAAATATTGCGGCAAAACATCTTTATCATAGCAAAATAATTATTCTGATATGTTCATCTCAGCCATAGAACGGGTAGCACAATTTACCCGGCCCATTCATACCATCATGCGCACTTACGGCGGTAAGCAACTGTTACCCGGAGCTGCCACAATATTTTTTGTAAATGATAAAGGCTATGCGGTTACCTGTAAACACGTAGCCGAAATGATCAGTTCAGCAGATGCCATCAATCAGCATTTTCACCAGTTTAAAACAGAGCGGCAATCTGTTTTATCAAACCCAAAATATAAACAACTGCTAAAAGGCCTGGAGCTTAAATATAAACTGAATGCCGGGAGTATTATACAATTAAAAAATAATTTTGTAGATGCAGTGGACACCATGAGCGGCTTTACCATCAATTACCATCCCACGCTTGATCTGGCAATTATAAAATTTAATGACTATAAAAAACTGCATTACATTGAGTGCGCAAAATTTTTAAAAAACGGCGACAACATAAAGCAGGGGAAATTTTTATGCCGGCTTGGGTTTCCTTTTCCAGAGTTTAGCAATTTTACTTTTAATACACAAACGGATGATATTGAATGGACGGATACCGGCGTAAATGTTTCACCAAGGTTTCCCCTGGAAGGAATGGTAACCCGGTTTTTAGCCGACCAGCAAAATAGCCTGTATGGTATAGAAATGAGTACGCCGGGCCTGCGTGGGCAAAGTGGCGGCCCGCTGTTTGATGCAAAAGGTACAGTATATGGAATGCAGTTTTCTACCAAACACCTGCACCTGGGATTTGATTTGGTTGATAAAGAAATAATGGTAAATAACAGCATTAAAAAAGTAACAGATTATTCTTTCATACATCTTGGGCAATGCATACATGTAAATGCCATTAAAGCTTTTCTATCAGAAAATAAAGTGCAATTTTATGAGGAGGATTAAGGAGTTGATAGATGTTTGATAACAGCCAGCAGTTCATTAAAATGTTTAAAATTCTTTGCCGTCTAAAGAAATTTTGCAGTCTTACTCTTCTGCTATCTGTAAACTTTTCATTTTGAACAATTAACTTTACAGCATGTTACAAATAAGCCATCGTGGGCAGCAGATGCCTGCCTCTCCCATTCGTAAATTAGTTCCTTATGCAGAAGCCGCTAAAAAGAAAGGTATCAAAGTATATCACTTAAATATCGGCCAGCCGGATATTGAAACCCCACAGCAATGCTTAGACGCTGTAAAAAACTGCAGCATACACGTGCTGGAATACAGCCATAGTGCCGGTAATGAAAGTTACCGCAAAAAATTGGTAGAGTATTATGCAAAAAATAAAATTGCCATTTCTGCAAACGATATTATTGTAACTACCGGTGGCAGCGAAGCAATTTTATTTGGATTTATGGCCTGCCTTGATGCCGGAGATGAAGTAATTATCCCCGAACCGTTTTATGCAAATTACAATGGCTTTGCCATACAGGCCGATGTAAAAGTGGTGCCGATTGGGAGTACCATAGAAACAGGTTTTGCATTGCCCCCTATTGACCATTTTGAAAAAGCCATCACAGCCAGAACAAAAGCTATTGTGGTATGCAACCCCAATAACCCCACTGGTTACCTGTACAGTGCAGCCGAAATGGAAACGCTAAAACAAATTGTAATAAAACACAACTTATTTTTATTTGCGGATGAGGCTTACCGTGAGTTTTGTTATGAAGGCTCACATACCAGCGCTATGCATTTACAAGGGGCCGAACAGCATGTGATATTGATGGATACCATCAGCAAAAGATACAGTGCCTGCGGTGGCAGAATTGGCGCATTTATTACCAGGAACAGCGAAGTACTGGCTGCTGCTATGAAGTTTGCCCAGGCACGCTTAAGTCCGCCATTTTATGCACAGGTATTGGGCGAAGCAGCAGTAGATTTACCAGCAAATTATTTTGATACCACCAAAGCCGAATACAAGCTGCGCAGGGATACCATTGTAAAAAGACTAAATGCTATGCCCGGCGTATTTTGCCCCAACCCCGGCGGCGCATTTTATGCAATGGCACGGTTACCCATAGACGATTGCGATACATTTTGTCAGTGGTTGCTACAGGACTTTTCTTATAAAGGCGCTACAGTAATGCTGGCGCCTGCTACCGGTTTTTACAGCACACCGGGCCTTGGTAAAAATGAAGTGAGGCTGGCCTATGTATTAAACGTAGATGCAATTAATAAAGCCATGGATTGTTTAGAGAATGCATTGCAGGTTTACCCTGGCAGCGTATAAAATTAAACAGCAAAATAATTTTATATGGAAGAACTACAATTGAATTTAGGTATTGGCACAAGACTGCAGCACACCGAATTTGGACCGGGTGTAATCGTAGCTGTACGTTATGCAGTTTATTTAATTTCTTTTATAAATCATGGTATAAAAGAGATTGATAAAACAGATGAACAACTGGAAGAAATAATTGCAGAGAATGTAACTGCAGAAGTAGAAACTGTTTCTGCAGTAGAAAAATCTATCTTAAAAATTTTACGCCAATGGGCGGAGGTGAGTGAACTTGTTCCCCTGGGAGATAAATGGATTGGCGGCACTATGCTTTTACAAACAGCAGACAAAACATTGAAGCCAAAAGAAATTTCTATCGATGATTTCTTTCATAAAATTGTAATGCTCAGAGACAGGCTTAGGGTGCTGGAACAAAACATCAACACTAATAAAAAATTAAGTGACGAAGAAAAAATAAACATCCAGCAGTATATTACCAGGTGCTATGGTTCCCTCACCACATTTAATGTTTTGTTTAAAAATAAAGAGCATTGGTTTGTGGGAGATAAGGGTGGAAAAGAAGATTAAATTGTTTAATAATTTTTTTGAAGGAATAATGCTGTGTTAATTATTTTTTGGCTGTTCGCAAACGCCACCCGTAAAAAAAATTACATGAAACAATTTTCTAAAATATCATCCATCCAATACAACAGGCATGTATAAAGAAAACAACATCACCGTCATTAACACCGCCCTTTGTTCTTTCGGTATGAGTGGCCTTGTATTTCATGCACCCTTTATAGATGCACACCCCGGTTTTAATCTTTATGGCGTTTGGGAAAGATCTGCCAAAACTGCAAAAGAAAAATATCCATCTATCCGGTCTTTTGATACACTGGATGCCATGCTTGCAGATGATGCTATAGACCTGGTGATTGTAAATACCCCCAATTATACCCATTACGATTTTGCAAAAAAAGCGCTGCTGGCAGGCAAGCACGTACTGGTAGAAAAATCGTTTACCGTTACCGTTAGTGAGGCCGCAGAACTGATAACATTAGCCAACCAGCAGCGTAAAAAACTATCGGTATTTCAAAACCGGCGGTACGACAGTGATTTTAAAACAGTGAAAAAGGTTTTAGAGAGTGGGTGGTTAGGTAATATCGTAGAAGCCGAATTTCATTTCGACAGATTTAAACAAACCCTCAGCCCAAAAACACATAAAGAAACAGCTACTCCCGGTGCCGGGTTGCTGCACGACCTTGGCCCTCACCTCATAGACCAGGCAATCTTTCTCTTCGGTATGCCTGGGTCTTTATTTGCTCATTTAAAAATTACCAGGCCCTTATCGCAGGTAAATGATTATTTGGATATCCTGCTGTTTTATCCATTACTAACGGTAAGGCTTAAGGCGGGTTATATTGTAAAGGAAGCACAGCCTTCTTATATTCTGCATGGCACTATGGGCTCATTTTTAAAACCCCGGACCGACATACAGGAAGATGCTTTAAAGGCAGGTGCCAGGCCCATTACAGCAGATTGGGGTACCGAACCTGCAGGCGAACAGGGTTTGCTGAATATATTGTCAGATGGGAATACCCAGCGCCAATATATTGTATCGGAGAAAGGCAATTATATGGAATTTTACGAAGGCTTGTACCAGGCCATCCTGCATAACGCAACGCCTCCTGTTACAGGCAAAGACGGATTGAATGTGATGAAGATCATTGAAGCGGTGTTGGCTTCTGATAAAGTAAAGACGGTGGTAAACATTTAAAGATAAAAATTAATGTAGCGGCTGATACCAATAAAAACCATTTGAACCCTTGTAAATACTTTTAATGATCTTGCAGGTATAAAATTTAAAACCATGTTTTTAGTAATTCTCGGAATAATTCTTTTTATCGTTACCGCCACAGTTATAAGAACCAACCCAGCTCTTGCAAAATTTGCCGGCACAGGCCGCATTATTGCAATATTGATGATCGTGTCAGGTATTTCCACAGCCTGCATAAAGCAGATTGATGCCGGGGAAGTTGGGGTTAAAAAATTATTTGGAAGTATTCAAAATGATGTTCTTGCAAGTGGGCTTCATTTTATTAATCCTTTATTAGACATTGAAAAGATAGACGTAAAAACACAGAACTACACCATGAGTGGTGTGCGTGATGAAGGAAACAAAGAAGGTGATGATGCCATTCGTGTGTTGACCAGCGACGGGCTGGAAGTAACTATTGACCTTACTGTTTTGTACCGGGTGGTTGCGGCCGATGCACCTAAATTATTAAGAGAAACCGGGATTGATTACCGCGATAAAATTGTGCGGCCCATTACCCGTACTAAAATAAGGGATAATGCTGTGTATTACCAGGCGGTAGACCTTTTCGGAAATAAAAGAGACGAATTTCAACAACGCATTTATAAAAGTATAGAAAATGATTTTAAAGCCCGTGGCTTAATGCTGGAACAATTATTAGTGAGAAATATAACTTTACCCAACTCTGTAAAAGCATCTATAGAATCTAAAATAAATGCAGAGCAGGATGCTAAAAAAATGGAATTTGTTTTACAGAAAGAAAAGCAGGAAGCAGAACGCAAAAGAGTGGAAGCGCAGGGTATTGCCGATTATCAGCGCATCATTAATACCGGCCTTACCGATCAGCAATTACAATACGAACAGATAAAAGCAATGAAAGAACTGGCCCTGAGCCAGAATGCCAAAGTAATTATAATGGGCAAAGGAAATTCGCCACTTATTATTGATGGCAAGCAATAACCGGTTTATAATTTTCATTCTTTTTTTGCAAACACAAAGCATACCGTTGTGCGTAAGCAAAAAAGACTTCACGGTTAGAAACTATCAGACAATTATGAAAAAAATAACCTCACAATATTATAGACAATATTTTATTTTCTTTTCAGTATGCTTAGTTTGGCTTACAAGCTGCAGTCAAACACATATCCGTGACACAAACTATAACTACTCAAACCCAAAACTTTTAAACGACAGTATCCAGATTGACAATATCAGCAAAGCCAATATTGATAGCAATGCAATTATTGAGCTTACTAAATTAATTTTAAAAGATAGCTTTCCAAATATTCATAGTTTACTTATTGCCAAAGACAA